>JADFJG010000084.1 GCA_022566265.1 Pseudomonadota bacterium
CCTGGAGGCCCTGTTTCGGGTGGCGGGGGTGGCATGAGCGCGACGGCAGGATCGCCGCCAGGATCGCCGCCAGGATCGCCCCTGGGCGTTGCCGCGATCGGCGCCGGCATGGCGTCCGCTCCGCACCTCCGGGCGCTGACCGAGATCGACGATGCCAGCTTGCGCTGGATCGTGACCGGGGATGCGAAGCGGGCCGCCGCCGCCTCGGCTCTGGCGCCAGGTGCAAGGGTCACCGCTTCGCTCGGCGAGGTCCTCGCCGATCCCGACGTCGACGTCGCGCTGATATTGACGCCGGCGAACACCCACCTCGAAATAATTTCGGCCTCGGCCGCGGCCGGCAAGGCGGTGATCGTGGAAAAGCCGCTCGAGGTCACGGTGGCGCGGGCCCGGCAGGCGGTCGAGGTTTGCGCCCAGGCCGGGGTGCCCCTGGCGGTCGTCCACCAGCATCGATTCCGCGCCATCGTACCGGCGCTCAAGACCATCCTGGACGAAGGCCGGCTCGGCCCGTTGCACGCCATCGAGGTGCGCGTCCCGTGGTGGCGCGCGCAGGCTTATTACGATGAGCCGGGACGGGGGAGCTATGCGCGCGACGGCGGTGGCGTGCTCATCACCCAGGCGATTCACGTCCTCGATCTTGCGCTCTATCTGTGCGGCCCGATCGCCGCCGTCTGCGCCCGCGCGATGACGTCGCCAGGCCACGACATGGAAGCCGAGGATCTTGCCGTCGCCGTGACCGAGTGGCAGTGCGGGGCGATCGGCACGATCCTCGCCAGCACGGCGCATCGGCCCGGATTCAACGACACCATCCAAATATCCGGACGCGACGGCACGGCCCTGCTCGAGGGCGAAGACCTGACGCTGTGGGAAGGCCAGGGAAACGGCAAGAAACTCGGGGCGCAAGCGGCGGCGCCACCGGCCCACCCGCCACCGGCCCACCCGCCACCGGCCCACCCGCCACCGGCCCACCCGATGGACTTTTCCCACCACGATCATCGAAGGTTCCTGGCCGCCACGCTGGCGGCCATCGGTCAGGGCGCCGCCCCACCCGTGAGTGGGCTGGAGGCCTGTCGCGTCCTCGAACTGATCGAGGCGGTGACCGAGAGCGCGCGTCTCAAGCGGTGGGTCGAGGTGCGATCCGAATCCACTCCGAACGGGGACAAGCGATGGATGTTGTCCGCCTAGACGGGATTCCGGGCATGCGGTTTCCGGCCGGTCGCCACACGCGCGTGCTGGTCGGCGAAGGGGGCTTGAACGCGAAATCGTTCTGCCAGGGCTACGTCGTCATACCGCCGGGCGCGGGCGTGCCCGAGCACACGCATCCGCAGGAAGAGGTCTACTTGATCCTTTCGGGTGCCGGCGAGATGACGGTGGACGGCGAGACCCTGGCGGTGAATGGCGTCTGCGCGATCTACGTTCCGTCCGGGATGCCGCACGCGCTGGTCAACAGCGGCGAGGAGGAAATGGCGTTCGTCTTCACCTACGCGCCGGCTGGAAAGGTCGATCATTGGGCGCAGGAAATGACGGGACGCTTGGGGTGAGAGCATGAGGAATCCGTTCGCGGTGTCAAAGCCTCGATGACGAGGCAATCTGAGGAAACGCGAGCGATATCGAGGCGCCCGCGAGGGGCGCGGCAAGTCGCGATCACGAGAAATCGGGTCGCATTCCAAGGGAGGTAACTCGATGAGTATGCGGAGAGTCTTATCAACTGTAAGCATGGCGGCCCTGATCGGCGCCGGGATGGCCGTCGCGGCCGCCCTGCCGGCGAACGCCCAGGAAGTAAAGGTGGTCAACATTTGGCACACCGAATCGAACTCCAAGACCAAGGCGGCGATCGCCGAAATCATGGCCGATTTCGAAAAGCTGAACCCCGGTGTCAAGCTCAGGCAGGAAGGCGTCAGTTGGGGTAGCCTGAGTGCCAAGCTGACGGCCGCCCTGGCCGCCGGCGCGCCGCCGGACATGTCCCACGGTCAGACTTATATCGAACGCTCGCTGTCGGCCAAGGGTCTGCTGCGGCCGCTGAACGACGTCTATGCCTCGATCGGCGAAGACGACATTCTCGATGTGGTCAAGAAGCTCGATTACAACACCGAGGACGGGAATTACTACGGAATCGCCCACGCCATCGGCACCGACGTCCTCATTTACCGCAAAGACTTCTACGAGGAAGCCGGCGTTTCCGAGGACGTTCCGAAGACCTGGGCAGACTGGATCGAGACCCTGAAGAAGCTGACCGTCGATCTCGACGGCGACGGCCTACCCGACCGCTACGGCCTCGACCTCGCCGGCCCCGGCTTCTTCATCAACGAGGAAGTCTATATGTGGGTGGGCTCCAACGGCGGCACCCTGTTCGGCCCGAACGGGCGGCCGACCTTCGACACCAAGCCGGTGCACGAGATGCTGGCGTTCTACAAGGAACTCAATGACTGCTGCCTGCCGCCGGGTTGGCTGGGCCACGGCTATCGGGACAACTTCGTGGCGCTCGCCACCGGCAAGGTCGCCTCGATCCTCGGTTGGGGACGCGGCGCCTATACCTTCGAGAAACTGGCCCCGGACCTGGTCGAGGCCGGTGCCTTCGGCGTTATGCCGGGCAAGCCGATCGGTCCTTCGGGCACGACTTTTCTGACCCAGCTCGACAGCGAACCCTGGATGATCTTCAAGGACGCGAAGTATCCGGAAATTGCCGCCGAATTCCTGAAGTTCTTCTACCAGAAGGACAACTACCGGAAGTACATCCAGACGGTCCCGGTCCACTTCTTCCCGATCACCAAGTCGTTGCGGGAGGATGCGGCCTACCAGGCGACGCCCGACTTCGAAACCTGGGGGTTCTGGACCGATGCCCAACAGAACATCATCGCCAACCATGAGCCCAAACCGCTGATGATGACCGAGTGGGACGATCTGAGCCTGCCGTTTACCAAGGAGATCGCCGATTCCGGCATTCTCATCGACATGGTGGTCGCCGTGGTTTCGGGGCAGAGCACCCCGGAGGAGGCGGCCGCCAGGGCACAGAGGCGGGCCGAGGATCTGATCACGCAACTCGGTTACAAGACGTGGTAATCGGCCTGTAGGAGCGTCCCGAGGCGTCGTTTCCACGGCGCGCCCGGGAATATCCTAACCCTTGACCCTGCCCGCCCGGAAACGAGGTTCCGGGCGGGCAGGGAACCTTTCGATAGCTTCGACGGTGGCCGGCCACCGGTATCGGATAGCCCCATGACGAATTCCGCGACGACACCAATTCCCGGCGGCGATACCGCCCAGCTAAGAACCGCTCTTCCGGTCCGGGGGCGCCGGATTCCGGAGCACTACTGGGGATACATCCTGCTGACTCCGGCCATCGTCCTCGTGCTTGGGTTGATTCTCTACCCGGTCTCGTACTCCTTCTACCTTAGTTTTTTCTCCAAACACGCGTTCTTCCCGGAAGAGACCTTTATCGGCTTCGAAAATTACATCAGATTCCTGACCGACCCCGAAGACTTTTGGCGCAGCGTCAAGCTGGGCGCCATTTATGCCTTCAGTACCGTGATCCTCCAGGTGATCGTCGGCGTGGCGGCGTCGTTACTGCTCAACGAGACCTTTATCGGCCGCACACTGGTGCGCGGGATCGTTCTCTTCCCCTACATGGTGCCGACCATCGTCGTGGTCATCCTGATGCGGTGGATATTGAGCGATAGTTACGGAATATTGAATTATCTGTTGCAGGTGATCGGGCTGATAAACCGGCCGATCGTCTGGCTCGGTGCCGAAAACATCATGCTCGTGCTGATCTTAATCAGCACCTGGACCTATTTTCCGTTCGTCCTGATCGGGGTCCTGGCGCGGTTGCAGACCATAGATCCGGAACTCTACGCCGCCGCCAAGGTGGACGGCGCCGGCATGTTGCGGCGGTTCTTTCACGTCACTTTACCGCAGATCCGCAACGTCCTGTTCGTACTGATTCTCCTGCGCTTCCTGTTCATGTTCACCAAGTTCGACATCGTCTGGCTTCTGACCGGCGGCAGCGGGCTCGGATATTACGTGCGGACGCTTCCGATATTTACCTACATGAAGGCCTTCGGCGAGATGCAGGTGGGCGCCGGAGCCGCTCTTTCGGTCATCATGTTCCTGATTCTGGTCGTGTTCGCGCTCATCTACTCCAAGGTTTTCCAACGCGGAGAAGAAGAATGATCGCCACCGCGAAGAAGGCCGGCCTTCGGCTATGGGTGTACGGGACCGCGGCCTTGTTGACCACCATCTGCGGCTTTCCCCTGGCTTGGTTGATCCTCACGTCGATCAAGCCGGACCGGGAGATTTTCGCCGCCATACCGACGTTTTGGACCGACCGGCCGAGTTTGGACGCCTACGCACGGCTGTTCGAGGAGACCAACTACCTGACCTATTTTTTCAACAGCATCGTCGTCGCCGGCAGCGCCACTTTGTTGACCATTGTGGTCGCCACGCTCGCGGGTTACGCCATCACCCGTTACCGTTTTCCCGGGCGCGAGACGATCGCCGGTGGCATGCTGCTCACCTATATGTTCGCGCCGATCATGATCATCGTGCCGTTCTTTATTCTGATGCGCGGGATCGGGCTGACCGATTCGCATGTCGGACTGGTGCTGTCGTACACCACCTTCGCGCTGCCGTTCAGCATGTGGCTGCTACGCTCGTTCTTCCAATCCATCCCCATCGATCTGGAGCACGCGGCCATGACGGACGGCGCCTCGCGCCCGCAGGCGGTGTGGTATGTCATCGTTCCCTTGGCGCTGCCGGGGGTCATCGCGGTTTCCATCTTCACCTTCATCGTCGCCTGGAATGACTACATCTTCACCTTCATCCTGATCACCAGTGATGACCTCAAGACCCTGCCGGTGGGTTTGTTCGACATCTACACCTCCTCGGTTACCGACTGGGGCATGATCACCGCGGCGGGCGTGGTCATCACCCTACCCGCGTTGGTGTTCTTCGTTTTCGTTCAACGCTATCTGATCTCCGGCTGGGGTGCCGGCGGGGTCAAGGGCTAGGGCAGGGAATATGCGTCTTGCGGGCAAGGTCTGTATCGTGACCGGGGGCGGATCGGGCATCGGGCGCGCGACGTGCCTTCTGTTCGCGCAAGAGGGGGGCAGGATCGTCGTCGCCGACAAGTCTCTCGATGCCGCCGAGACCGTCGCGGGCGAGGTCGGCGAGGCGGCCATCGCGCATCGGACCGACGTCTCCGATAGCCAGAGTGTTCGCGCCATGTTGAAACAGACGGTGGACCGCTTCGGCCGGTTGGACGTGCTGGTCAACAACGCGGGCTATGGCATCCCGGGGTCGGTCGTCGAAACCGACGAGGCCGATTGGGACCGGCTGATGGCGGTCAACCTGAACGGGGTGTTCTACGGATGCAAGTACGCGATCCCCATCATGCGCGAGCGAGGCGGCGGCGTCATCGTCAACACCGCCTCGGTCGTCGCCACGGTGGGCATTCGCGATCGTGCGGCCTACTGCGCGTCCAAGGGCGCCGTCGCGGCGCTGACCCGGGCCATGGCGCTGGATCATGTGGCCGAAGGCATCCGGATCAACTGCATCGCGCCGGGCACCATCGATTCGCCGTACTTCAAGGAAATGCTGGCCGACAGCGAGCGGCCGGAGGCGTTGCGGCGCGAGTTGGAGCAGCGGCAGGCCATGAACCGCCTGGGCACGCCCGAGGAGATCGCCCGTGGGATACTTTACCTCGCATGCGACGATTCTTCCTTCGCGACCGGCACCATGCTGACCGTGGACGGCGGCATGACGGCTCGGTAGAGCGCCGGCGCGACGAGAGGAGAAAGGGACATGACCGAAACAGGGACGCAACAGGCGGATGTGATCGTTGTCGGCGGCGGAGGTTCCGGCCTTGCCGCCGCGATCGAGGCCGCGCGCCTGGGGCGTTCCGTGATTCTGCTTGAAAAGAACGAAAGCCTTGGCGGCACGACCGGACGCTCGGTCGGCTCGATCACGTCGAGCTGCACGTCCTTTCAAGCCGAGGCGGGAATCTTCGATACCCCGCGCGAGCATTTCGAGGACATGGCGTTGTTCGCGCGCAAGGTCGGTCTCGACCCGGATACCAAGGATAATCTCGAGCTTCGCCGGATTCTCGTCGAGAACGCGCCCGATACGCTCAACTGGTTGACGGATATGGGGATCGTGTTCTTTGGGCCGATGCCGGAGCCGCCGCATCGCGTGCCCCGCATGCATAACATTCTGCCCAACTCCCGTTCCTATATCTATCACCTGGCGCGGCGCGCGCGCCGGCTCGGCGTGGAGGTGCGTCTCGACGCCCGGGCGCGGGAGTTGCTGAGGGACGGCGAGCGCGTGACCGGCGTGGCGGCCGAAATCGACGGCCGGAGCCGGGAATTTTCCGCGCGCCTCGGCGTCGTGCTGGCCTGCGGCGATTACAGTTCCGGGCAGGAGATGAAGGCCGAATTCGCGGACCCGGACTTCGCCATCGTCGAAGGCATCAACGAAACCAGCACCGGCGACGGGCAGCGTCTCGGCCTGTCGGCCGGGGGCCGAATCGTCAATGGCGACGTCATGCTGGGGCCGGAGATCCGGTTCGTGGCGCCGCCGCGCAAGGCGCTGATCGAGGCTATTCCGCCGATTCGGCCGCTCGGCCTGTTCATGCGTTTCGCGCTCGCGCACATGCCCGCGTGGTTGTTGCGTCCGTTCCTGATGATGTTCGTGACCACCCATCTGGCGCCCTCGCACAAGCTCTTCGAGGAAGGGGCGATACTGGTCAACAAGGCCGGCGAGCGCTTCGTCGATGAGAGCGACGGGCCGCAATTCGCGATTCCCAGGCAGCCGGACCGGATCGCCTTCATCGTCATGGACGATGCGGTCGGGCGCAAGTTCGGGGCCTGGCCCTACTTCATCTCGACCGCGCCCGGCGTGGCCTATGCCTATCTGCCGGACTATCGGCGCAACCGGAAGGACATCTATGCCAGCGGCGGGTCGATCCAGGAACTCGCGGGCAAGATCGGCGTGCCCGCCGAAACCCTCCGCCGCACCATCGACTCACACAACGCAGCCCTTCCCGAGGGCCGTCCCCCGATCGGCAAACCGCCGTTTCACGCGCTCGGCCCGGCCAAGAGCTGGATCGTGCTTACCGATGGCGGCTTGAAGATCAACCGCCGATTCGAGGTTCTGGCGAACGATGATCGGCCGATACCCGGCCTCTATGCGGCGGGCTCGAACGGTCAGGGCGGGGTGTTGCTGGAGGGGCATGGGCATCATCTCGGTTGGGCCCTGATCTCCGGGCGCCTGGCCGGCCGGTCGGTGGGCTTCGGCGCCTGGACCGATCGGCGGGCGGAGGAGCTCACGGCGGACTCGGTCCCCGAATCGATGGCTGGATAACGGCGGGCCATGAAAGACGGAGCCAACGGTATGTACGGACTTGAGGGAAAAGTCGCGGTCGTCAGCGGCGCGGCTACGGGCATCGGTCGCGCGATCGCCGTCCGTTTGGCACGGGAAGGCTGCGATTTGGGGATCCTGGATGTCAACGAGGAGGGCGCGAAGCAGACGGCCGCCCTGGTCGAGCGTGCCGGCCGGCGGTGCCACGTGGCATTGACCGATGTGTCGGACTACCAGCAGGTGCGCAAATCGACGGACAGGCTCCTCGAGGTCTTCGGCCGGATCGACCTGCTTTACAACAACGCCGGCATCATTCGGATCGCGACCTTGGCCGAGACGTCGCTGGAGGATTTTCGCGACGTCTTTCGCGTCAACGTGGACGGTGTGTTCCATTGTTGCAAGGCCGTGGTCCCGCACATGATGGAGCGCCGCTCGGGCAAGATCGTCAACACGGCTTCCTGGTTCGGCAAGATCGGGCATGCCGGTTACGGTGCCTACTGCGCTTCGAAATACGCGGTCATCGGACTGACCCAGAGCCTGGCGCGCGAGGTCGCGTCCCATCGGATTAACGTGAACGCGGTGTGCCCGGGGACCATCGTGGACACCTGCATGCGCGAGGAGGCCGATAAGGAATCGGTTCGTCAAGGGCTCGCCACCGCCAGGGAGCGGGAGGGCAACATACCGTGGGGCCGGGTCGGTGTGCCCGAGGACATCGCGCGGGTGGCCGTGTTTCTGGCCTCCGACGAGGCGGAATACATGACCGGCCAGGCGATCAACGTCACGGGTGGGTTATGGATGCAATGATGGGACAGGGACGCAAGGGCCGGGAGGTACCCCATGGCTGAAGTCATTTTGGAGCAACTTTGTAAGAACTACGGAACGGTCGAGGCCGTCCGGGACGTGAATTTAACGATCGCGGACGGCGAGTTCGTCGTGCTCGTCGGGCCTTCGGGGTGCGGCAAGAGCACGACGCTGCGCATGGTTGCCGGGCTCGAGGAACTCACTGGCGGCAACATCAAATTCAATGGTCAGATCGTCAACGACCTTACGCCGAAGCAGCGCAATATAGCGATGGTTTTCCAAAGCTATGCGCTCTATCCGCACATGACGGTGTTCAAGAACATGGCCTTCGGTCTCAAGCTCAAGGGCCTTGCCAAGGATGAGATAAAGCGACGCGTGGCGGAGGCCGCCGCCCTGTTGGACATATCGGAGTTGATGGACCGCAAGCCGAGGGAGCTTTCGGGCGGGCAGCGACAGCGGGTCGCGATGGGCCGGGCGATCGTCCGCCAACCCCTGGTCTTTCTCTTCGACGAGCCGCTCAGCAATCTCGACGCCGCCTTGCGCGGGCAGATGCGCGTGGAGATCAAGAGACTGCACAAGGCGCTGGCCACGACCATCATTTACGTGACCCACGATCAAATCGAGGCCATGACGTTGGCCGATCGGATCGTGGTCATGAACGCCGGCCGGGTGGTCCAGGTCGGCGATCCGATGACGGTTTACAATCGGCCGATCGACAAGTTCGTCGCGGCGTTTATCGGCACGCCCAAGATGAATTTCCTGGCGGCGCGGCTCGAGACCGCCGGTGGCGGCGGGCTGGTTCTGCAGCTCGAGGGGGGCGGCACCCTGCCGGTGCCCGAATCGCGCACGCGCGCCTACCAGCCCTATCTGAACAAGGCGGTCGAGATGGGCATCCGGCCCGACCACCTGTCGGTTGACGATGCGGGCGGTTCGGAGCCGGCGGGTTTCGAGGCCACGATCGATGTGGTCGAGGTGACGGGCGCCGGGGCGCTCGCGTTCTTCTCGTTCGCCGGCGTGGACGCGGCGGCCCAGTGCCTCCCCCGCGACACGGCGCGCGCCGGCCAGCGGGTGCTCATTGCCGCCGACATGGAGCATATGCACTTGATCGAGACGGACAGCGGGCGCGTAGTCCCGGTGGAAACGGCGTAATACCAAGGCGCCTTGAAGCTGCGGTGATTGAATATCGAGGAGAATGAAACATGGCCAGGTTCAAGGATTACGACCCCGAGGGCGTCATACCCGCCGCCCTTCTGCCCTTCCATGAGGATCTCAGCATCGATGAGGCGTCCTACCGCAAGCATCTGCGCGACGTGGTATCCGTCGATGGCATCTCCGCGATCACGGTGAACGCCCACGCCACCGAGGTCGCGTCCTGTAGCTTCGAGGAGCAGACGCGCGTGCTCGACATCACCGTGGACGAGATCGGCGATGGGACCCCGGTGATCGCCGGAATCTACGCGGACGGCAGCTTCGAGGCGGCGCGCCTCGCGCGCATGGCCGAGGCGGGCGGCGCCTCCGGCCTGCTGGTGTTTCCGCCGAACCCCTTCAGCCTGGGCGCGCAAGGCCGCCCGGAGATGGCGATCACCCATTTCAAGACCATCGCGGAGGCCACCGACCTGCCGATGATCTGCTTCCAGTATCCCCTGGCGGGCGGGCAGGGTTATCCGCTCGATACCCTGCTGCGGATCGTCGAGGCGGTTCCCAGCGTGCGGGCGATCAAGGACTGGAGCAACGATGTCAGGCTGCACGAGCGCCATATTCAGACGTTGCAAAACCTGCCGCGGCCGGTCCACGTGCTGACCACGCACAGCGCCTGGCTGCTGAGTTCGCTGGTGCTCGGCTGCGACGGCCTGTTGTCCGGTTCGGGAAGCGTGATCGCGGACTTGCAGGTGGCGATCTGGCGGGCCGTCCGGGCCAACGATCTGGTCAAGGCGCGGGCGCTCAACGAGCGCATCGGCGCGACCGTCGAGGTCTTCTACGCCGACCCCTTCGTCGACATGCACAACCGGATGAAGGAAGCCCTGGTGATTCTCGGCCGGATTCCCTGCGCGGCGGTTCGGCCGCCCCTGGTGAAGATCGAGGAGTCCGAGATCGCGCGCATCCGAGCCGCGCTGGAGAAGGCGGGCGTCGGCCGCGAGGGGGCGATCGCCGAAGCGGCATGAGCGCCGGGGAACCGCCGGCCGTGCGATCAGGCACGGACGAGCACCCTTTTCGGGAAGGTGGGAGGAATTTTCATGGGTATTAGGGTCAAGCCACTGCATCCCCATATCGGTGCCGAGATCGGTGGCGTCGATCTTCGCCAGCCGGTGCCGCCCGAAACCTTCGCGGAGATCGAGGCGGCTCTTAACCAGCATGCCATGCTGGTCTTCCCTGCCCAGTTGCTGATCGACGAGCAGCAGGTCGCGTTCAGCCGGCTCTTCGGCCCGCTCGAGACGAGCCCGGATTTCGCGGGCTCCAAGAAGACGCGGATTCGCCATCGCGAGGTAGAGGACATTTCGAATCTGGATTCCGATGGCCGCGTCATGTCAGCCGATGACTCGCGCCTCCTGTTCAATCGCGGCAATCAACTCTGGCACACCGACAGCTCGTTCAAACACGTGCCGGCGCGCTGTTCGCTGCTGTCGGCACACGAGATTCCGCCGACCGGAGGCGAGACCGAATTCGCCGACCTGCGTGCCGCCTACGACGCGCTCTCCGAGGCGACGAAACGGAAAATCGATGGGCTCGTCGCCGAACACAGCATCTTGCATTCGCGTACGAAAATCGGCTTCAGAGAGTTCAACAAGGAAATTCAGAGCGCGCTTCCGCCGGTGCCGCAGATCATCGTGCGAACCCATCCCGGCTCGGGGCGCAAGAGCCTCTATCTCGCCTCGCATGCCTCGCACATTATCGGCTGGCCCGTGGAGGAGGGCCGCAAGCTCATCGAGGAGCTCATCGCGTTCGCCACGGAGCCGCGGTTCGTTTATCAGCATCGCTGGCGGGTGGGCGACCTCGTGATCTGGGATAATCGCTGCACCATGCATCGCGGCTGCGCGTACGATGACACCAAGTACCGGCGCGACATGCATCGCACCACCGTTTCCGACGAGATCAACTCGGTCGAGCGCGAGCGCGGCCGGGAAAGCGTGGCATAGGAATGAAGGTATCCGGTCCAGGGATCGGTGGCGGTTTAGGCCGTTGGCTGGTACCGTTCCCGGGAGGCTCCACGACCGACACCGCAACCGAACGGAGAGAGGAATGACCGCACGCGACACCGCACAGGACAGGGGCGCCGCGATCGTCGTGCAGCCGGACGAGGGCGAAAGTTACTGGCAACCGGTGCCGGCCAACGGCTATGCGGAGGTCCGCGTCTCGAGCCGCGACGATCCGTCCATCAACAGCTTTTCCAGCGGTATCCAGATTATCGCGCCGGGCGGACGTATTCGCGAGCATCAGCACGGCGCGAACGAGGAGCTGCTGTTCTTTTTCGAGGGGCGGGGGCGGGCGGTCATCGACGGCGTCGAGCATCCCATCGTGCCCGGGACGACCGTCTACGTCGGCCCCTGGCGCAAGCATACCTTCATCAACGACGGCGAGGGCGATTTGAAGATGTTCTGGGTGCTCGCGCCCGGGGGATTGGAGGATTTTTTCCAAGCCATCGGCCGGCCGCGCACGCCGGGCGAGCCGGCGCCCGCGCCGTTCCCGCGCCCCGATGACGTCGAGCGGATCGAGACCGGCACGGTGTTCGCATCCCTCGCCGAAGGGCCGGGCCCGGAACCGGCCCGATAGTCCCGCCGGCTACCGGAGTACGGACCGGATTTTTTGGCGGAGGCTGTCGATGTGGCCGGCCAAGCGCCGCGGCCCCGTCGGGCGAGCGACCTTGACCGGATGGTGCCGGCTCGCGTAATTGTAAATCGATATTGTGGACCTGATTTGACACTATGGTGAACCGGCCGTCGCCCGAGGGCCACAACATGTCGAGCGGCACCGGGGAGAACCCAGGCGTCATGATCGAATTCTCCGGCCACCCGGACAGCTATCGCCATTGGAAACTGACCATCGAGGGGCCGGTCGCCACGCTCGCCATGGATGTCCAGGAGGACGGCGGCCTGGTTCCCGGCTATGCCCTGAAGCTCAATTCCTACGACCTCGGCGTGGACATCGAGCTCAACGACGCGGTCCAGCGGCTGCGCTTCGAGCATCCCGAAGTCCGCGTCGTGGTGATCGCCTCGAACAAGGAGCGGGTGTTCTGCGCCGGCGCGAACATCGCCATGCTCGGCCAGTCGAGCCACCAGCACAAAGTCAACTTCTGCAAGTTCACCAACGAGACGCGCAACGCCATCGAGGACGCCAGCCGTCATTCGGGGCAGACCTACATCTGCGCGATCGCGGGCACGGCGGCCGGCGGCGGCTACGAGCTGGCGCTGGCGACCGAGCACATCATCCTGGTCGACGACGGCTCCAGCGCGGTGTCGCTGCCCGAGGTTCCCCTGCTCGCGGTCTTGCCCGGCACCGGCGGCCTGACCCGGATCGTCGACAAGCGGCGCGTGCGCCGCGACCACGCCGACGTCTTCTGCACCCTGACCGAGGGCATCCGGGGCAAGCGGGCGCTGGAATGGAAGCTGGTCGACGAGATCGTGCCGCGCTCCAAGCTGGACGACGCGGTAGCCAAACGGGCGCAGGCCCTGGCCGAGCGCTCGGACCGGCCGGCCGGCGCCGAAGGCATCGAGTTGACCCCGCTCGCGCGCCGGATCACCGAGGCGGCGATCGCCTACGACCACGTGACCGTCGCCCTGGACCGCGGTGGCCGCTGCGCGCGGATCGACGTGGCGGCGCCCGAGGCGCCGCCGCCCCGGGACCTCGCCGGCATCCACGCCCAGGGCGCCGCGTTCTGGCCCTTGGCGGTCGCGCGCGAGCTCGACGACGCGATCCTCCATCTGCGCGCCAACGAGCCCGAGCTGGGAACCTGGATCCTGACCACCAGCGGCGCGGCCGAGCGGGTGATCGCCGCCGATGCCGCGCTGGTGGACCACGCCGGGGACTGGCTGGTCCGCGAAATCACGCTCTATCTCAAGCGGGTTTTCAAGCGCCTCGACGTCACCTCGCGCAGCATCATCGCGCTGATCGAACCGGGCAGCTGCTTTGCCGGCACCCTGCTCGAACTGGCGCTGGCCGCCGACCGAAGTTACATGCTGGACGGCGCCTTCGAGGGCGACAACCGGCCGCCGGCCACCCTGCGCCCGGGGCCGATGAATTTCGGGCCGCTGCCCATGGCCAACGATCTGACCCGGATCGAAACCCGGTTCGCGGGCGATGCGGACAGGATCGACGCGGTTCGCGCGGCGATTCACGGCGAGCTCGACGCCCAGGCGGCGGAGGCGCTGGGTCTGGTGACCTTCATCCCGGACGACATCGATTGGCGGGACGAGATTCGCCTCGCCGTCGAGGCGCGCGCCAGCTTCTCCTCCGACGCGCTGACCGGCATGGAGGCCAACCTTCGCTTCGCCGGGCCCGAGACCATGGAGACCAAGATCTTCGGCCGGCTGTCCGCTTGGCAGAACTGGATCTTCCAGCGCCCCAACGCGGTCGGCGAGGAAGGCGCGCTGACCCGCTTCGGCAGCGGCCAGCCCGCGCGGTTCGACCCAAACCGCGTCTGAATTCGAGACCCAGGAACGACCCCATGGCCATCGACTATCAAGAGAAGATCCCCAACAACGTGGACTTGAGCGAGGACCGGCGCCTGCGCCGCGCCCTGGAGAGTTGGCTGCCGGGCTACCAGCAGTGGTGGCGCGAGCTCGGCCCGGTCGACAGCGAAGCCATGGACGTCTACCTGCGCACGGCGATCAGCGTCGAACCCGGCGGCTGGGCCAACTACGGCTACGTGCGCATGCCGGACTACCGCTGGGGCATTTTCCTGGCCCCCCCGGAGGCCGACCGCCGCGTCAACTTCGGCATGCACAAGGGCGATCCGGCCTGGCAGGAGGTGCCCGGAGAATACCGCTCCGAGCTGCGCCGCCTGATCGTCACCCAGGGCGACACCGAGCCGGCCTCGGTCGAGCAGCAGCGTCTCCTGGGCACGACCTGCCCGTCGCTCTACGACCTGCGCAACCTGTTCCAGGTCAACGTCGAGGAGGGCCGGCACCTCTGGGCCATGGTCTACCTGCTGCACGGTTTCTTCGGCCGCGACGGCCGCGAGGAGGCGGACGCCATGTTGGAGCGCCATTCCGGCGATCCCGACAAGCCGCGCATCCTGCACGCCTTCAACGAGAAGACGCCCGACTGGCTGTCGTTCTTCATGTTCACCTATTTCACCGACCGCGACGGCAAGTACCAGCTGGCGTCGCTCGCCGAATCCGGCTTCGATCCGCTGTCGCGCACCTGCCGGTTCATGCTGACCGAGGAGGCCCACCACATGTTCGTGGGCGAGTCCGGCCTCAGGCGGGTCATCCAGCGGTCTTGCGAGATCATGAACCAGCACAAGACCGAGGAGGTGCGCAAATTCGGGGTCGTCGACCTGCCGACCTTTCAGAAGTACCTGAACTTCCACTTCAGCGCCTCGATCGACCTGTTCGGCCAGGAGCTCTCCACCAACGCCGCCAACTACTACACCATGGGCCTCAAGGGCCGCTTCCAGGAGACCCGCATCGATGACGACCATCGGCTCGGCGAGGCGCGCTATCCGGTACCCGAGGTCAAGGGCGGCGCCATCATCGTGGGCGAGGCGCCGGCGCTGACCGCGGTCAACGAGCGTCTGCGCGACGACTACGCCGTCGACTGCCAGCGCGGCGTCGACAAGTGGAACCGGGTCATCCGCGACGCCGGCATCGATTTCGAGCTCAAGATTCCGCACCGGGCCTTCAACCGGAAGGTCGGAATTTTCGCGGGCATCCAGAGCACGCCCGAGGGCCGGATCATCACCGAAGCTGAATGGGACCGGGAGCATGGCGGCTGGCTGCCGAGTGAGGAGGACCAGGCCTACGTGCAGTCGCTGATGGCGCCGGTGACCGAGCCTGGCAAGATGGCCAACTGGATCGCCGCGCCGGCCAAGGGGATCGATGGCCAGGCGATCGATTTCGAATACGTGCGTTTCAACTAGGCTGTCGGGGCTCCTGGGGGAAGGCCGATGGACGATCACAGGGTATCGGTCGACCGCTCGACGACGCCGGCGACGCTTGTCTTCGCGGCGCGGTTCAACGCCGCGGTGCCGTTCATCGACGCTCATCTGGAGGCGGGCCGGGCCGGCAAGGTGGCGATCCGGGCCGGTGACGACTCGGTCACCTATGGCGAGCTGGCGGGAAACGTGAACCGGGCCGGCAACGCGCTGCTCGGCCTGGGTCTGGCGCGCGGCGCGCGGCTGGTGATGGTGGTCAAGGACAGCCCGGCGTTCTTCTATTTGTTCTGGGGCGCGATCAAGGCGGGGATCCTGCCGGTGCCGGTCAGCACCCTGCTGCGGGCCGCGGACTACACCTTCATGCTCGAGGATTCGGGTTGCGGGGCCTGCGCCTACTCGCCGGAGTTCGCGGCCGAGGTGGTGGCGGGCCTGGAGGCGGCCGATCCCGGCCCGGCCCACCACTTGGCGACCGAGGGCGCGGGGGCGACGCTGGCGACGTTGATGGCGGCGGCCTCGGAGGACCTGGCGCCGGCCCCCGCGACAGCCGGGGACGACTGCTTCTGGCTGTATTCCTCGGGCACCACGGGCCGGCCCAAGGGCGCGGTCCACCGGCACCGCGACATGGTGGTGACCAGCGAGCACTACGGCGTCGGCACCCTGGGGCTGCGCGCGGACGACGTGTGTTTCTCGGCGGCCAAGCTGTTCTTCGCCTACGGCCTGGGCAACGCCATGACGTTTCCGCTGTGGCTCGGGGCGACGACCGTGCTGCTGCCGGGGCCACCGAGCCCGGACAGCACTTTCGAAATCA
>JADFJG010000085.1:0-6320 GCA_022566265.1 Pseudomonadota bacterium
GGCGGCAAGATACGCCCAACGCCGGTTAATCGCAACCGGGCCGCAACCGGGCCCGGGCCGGTCAGTCGAGATCGTCCCGCCCGGCGATCAGGCGCGCCACTTCGAGCCGCCAATCGGGATGGGCCCTGCGAATCGCGCCGGCGGCGGCGGTGGCGCCGGCCTCATCATTGTAAAGGCCGAAGCAGGTGGCGCCGCTTCCCGACATCCTGGCCAACAGACACCCCTCGGTCGCTTCGATCGCCTCTAGGACCTCGCCGATCCCGGGCGCCAGCCGCAGCGCCGCCGCGGTGAGACCGTTGCCGAGCGGCCTCAGTTGGTTTGCCAGCGCGCCGGCGTCCTTGAGGCTGGCGTTGAAACGGCCGGGCCGGGTGAAGCCGCCGCCATGGGCGGCAAAGACATCCTTGGTCGCCAGCGCCTTGCCGGGATTGACCAGTGTGACCCAGACTGGCGGCAGCGAAGGGGCCGGTTCGAGTTCCTCGCCGATGCCGCCGACGAAGGCCGGCCGGCTGTCGAGGCAGACCGGCACGTCGGCGCCGAGCCCAAGGGCGATTTCGGCGAGCCTGGCATGGGGAAGATCGAGGCGCCAAAGGGTTGAGAGCGCCAGCAAGGTTGCCGCCGCGTCCGCCGATCCACCGCCGAGCCCGGCCGCCACCGGCACCCGCTTGGTCAACTCGATCGCCGCGCCCGCCTTACATCCGCCGGCCTCGGCGAGGGCGCGCGCCGCGTCCAGCACCAGATTGTCCCCGGTCCCCTCGAGCGCCGGGGCCGACGGCCCCGAGAGGCCGAGCGAGAGCCCGTCGGCGAGGCGGACCGAGACGGTATCGGCGAAGTCGAGGAATACGATCAGTGAATCGAGGAGATGATAGCCGTCGTCGCGGCGGCCCAGGAGGTGGAGGTAGAGGTTGATCTTGGCCGGGGCGGCGACGGCGATGACGCCGGCCCCTGTCGCCTCCGCCGGCTTCAACCGCCTTGTCCGACGGTCCCCTTTTCGGCCGCTTTGCGCTCCGGCCGGCCGCCCTTGAGGCCGTATTTCAGCTTCTTCTCGATGGCGGCGATGGCGCCGGGCTCGGGATCGAGCGTCAGCGCCCGGCGCCACTGGAACCGCGCTTCCTTGAGGCGGCCGACCTGCCAGTAGGCGTCGCCGAGATGATCGTTGATGGTCGGGTCGTGGGGCCTGAGTTCGGCCGCCTTTTCGAGATGGACGACGGCGCCATCGAACTTGCCCATGCGGTAGAGCACCCAACCCATGCTGTCGACGAAATAGCCGTCGCCGGGACGCAGCTTTACCGCCTCCTCGATCATCTTCAGCGCCCTCGCCAGCTGCACGCCCTGCTCGGCCCAGGAATAACCGAGATAGTTCAGCACGTAGGGCTGCAAGGGCTTGAACGCCAGCGCCCGGAGGAAATCGGACTCGGCGCGGGCCCATTCCTTGCTGCGCTCGAGCGCGATGCCCCGGGAGTAGAGCAGCGACCAATGGCGCTCCTGCAGCTTCGTCACCCGGCCGAGCGCCTCGTCATAGGCCCCGATCGCTTCGCGAAAGCGCTTCTTGTGGCGCAGGACGTCGCCAAGGGAGATCAGAGGATCGGCGCGGTCCGGGCGCTCGGCCGCCAGGGCGCGAAGGCGGGAGACCGCCGCCTCGGTCTTGTCCAGGCGGTTGAGGATCGAGGCCGCGCGCAGCCGCGCCGACCAACTGAATGGCGAGGCCGGCGCGATGGCGTCATAGGCCTCGACGGCGGCGTTCCCGCGGTCCTGGCTGTCGAGGATATCGGCGATAAGAAGCTGGAGGATCGGCAGGCCGGGATCGATATGCTGGGCCATGCGCGCGAGTATCAAGGCGATCTCATGCACGTTCTCCTGGTGCAAAAGGCTGGCCAGGTTGAACAAGGCCTCCGTCAGGCCGGCTTTCACCGAACCGATCATCCGTTCCGGGCGATCGCCCGAGGCGATCCGCGCCAAGGGCGATCGCATCAGCATGGTGTCGGGATGCGCCGCCAGATAAGCCTGATAGATGTCCTTGGCCTTATCCGCCTGGCCGCTGCGCTCATAGAAGGTGCCGATGGCCTCGACGATACGGACGAAGCTCGCCGACTTGCCCGGCGCCGCCTTGGCGTAGCTCTCCGCCGCCGCCTTGGTATCGCCGGCGAGGTCGTAGATCAGCGCCGCATGATAGTCGCGGAACAGCTTGAACCCGGACCGCTTGGCCAGCGGCTTGAGCGCCGCCACGGCGTCGGCCGTTCGGTTCTGACCGGCCAGGGTCCAGGCGAGCAACATCGGCGCGATGAAATTGTTGAAGCCGGTGCGGGGCAGCTTTTCGAGCCGCTCCTGGGCGGCCCGGTAATTGCCCGATATCGCGTCCTCCAGGGCCAGGGTGACGCCGGCGAGAGGCGCTTTCGGCCGTAACGCCACGAGACGCCGGGCAAAGCCCACCGCCGCGTCCATGCGGCCTTCGGTGGCGCTGAGGTAATAGGTTCGGCGCAACAGATCCGGATTGTCCGGGTCGAAGGCGAGGGTCAGGGTGAAGAGATCGGCGGCGAGGCCCAATTCCCGCATCTTGTCGGCATGGCGCCCCGCCAGGTAGCTGCCGTAGGACGAGATCTCGGAGAACTCGGCACTGCGGATCGTCGCCGGCGCCGGGGCGTAGGAGATGCGGTGAGAGGTGCCCTTGGCGGTGTCTTCGAATACGCCGATCTGCCCGCAGCCGCCGGCGAGAAGCGCTACCCAGACCGCGGCCGTCAACCGGCCCCAGGGGGGTTCGAAGGGTGTGCTTTGACGTTCAAGTCTTGCCACGGCGGTGTTCCCACGCTCCTGGACGGGCGCCCTAGACCAGCGCCGGACCAAATAACCACCCCGACAATATAACATCTTTGACTTGCCGAGAGACCGTAAATACAGAAAATGACACCTGACAGGATGATAATTTTGCCTGTTGAAAGTTAGCACTTCGCTAATCCCCGGGCGTCTTCAAGCCTCAACCTCCCAAACCCGCGCTGGCCCTCATATCCGGCCCGAAATGGCCGTCAAGCCGTCTCCCGGGCGCCCCTACATATTGGGATAGTTGGGCCCGCCGCCACCCTCGGGCACCACCCAGTTGATGTTCTGGGTCGGGTCCTTGATATCGCAACTCTTGCAGTGAACGCAGTTCTGGGCGTTGATCTGAAGGCGGGGGACGCCGGCGGGATCGTTAACGATTTCATAGACCCCGGCCGGGCAATAGCGGGTCTCCGGCGCGTCGTAAAGCGCGAGGTTGACGTCGATGGCCTTGGCGGGGTCTTTGATCTCGAGGTGGACGGGCTGGTCTTCCTCGTGGTTGGTGTTGGAAATGTAGACCGAGGACAGCCTGTCGAAGGTGAGGACGCCGTCGGGCTTGGGATAGGCGATGGGTTCGCAGGCGCCGGCCGGTTTGAGCGTTAGATGATCGGGCCGGTGGTGAAGGGTCCAGGGCGCCCGGCCCCTGAGGATATAGCTATCGATCGCGGCATGGGCGAGGCCCGCCCACAGGCCGCGGCGAAAGCCGGGGCGGATATTGCGCACCCGGTAAAGCTCCCGCCACAACCAGCTTTGCTTGAGTTTCTCGGGGTAAGCGGTGGCCTCCAGCGCCGCGCCGCCAGTGCCCTCATCGAGGGCGGCGAACACCGCCTCGGCGGCGACCATGCCCGACTTCATGGCGTTGTGGATGCCCTTGATCTGGGGCACGTTGAGGAACCCGGCGGCGGCCCCGATCACGGCGCCGCCCGGGAAGGTCAGCTTCGGCACCGATTGATAGCCCCCCTCGTTGAGCGCCCGGGCGCCGTAGGCGATGCGCCGCGCGCCCTCGAAGACGGGGCGTATGGCGGGGTGGGTCTTGAAGCGCTGGAACTCCTCGAACGGGCTGAGATACGGGTTCTCGTAGTCGAGGCCGACGACGAAACCGACGGCGAGGAGGTTGTCGTCGAGGTGATAGAGGAACGACCCGCCATAGGTGCGCCGATCCAATGGCCAGCCGATGGTGTGGACGACGCGCCCCGGCCGGTGTCGCGCCTCGTCCACCTCCCACAGCTCCTTGATGCCGAGGCCGTAGGTCTGGGGATCGGCGCCGGCATCGAGGCCGAAACGCTCATTGAGTGTCTTGGTCAGGGAGCCGCGGCAGCCCTCGGCCAGCAGGGTCTGGCGGGCGATTAGATCGACGCCCGGCTGGTAGTTGGCGCCGCGCCCGCCGTCGCGCCCGATGCCCATATCGCCGGTCGCCACCCCCCTGACGGCGCCGGTGTCGTCGAACAGGGCGCGCGAAGCGGCGAAGCCTGGATAGATCTCGACCCCCAGCGCCTCGGCCCTTTCGGCGAGCCAGCGGCAGAGATTGCCGAGGCTGATGATGTAATTGCCCCGATTGCCCATCCCCGGCGGGGTCGGCAGGCGCAACGCCCGCCTCTTCGTCAAGAACCAGAACCGGTCTTCCGTCGCCGGGGTGGCGGGCGGCGCGTCCATCTCCTTCCAATCGGGCAACAGCTCATCCAGCGCGCGGGGATCGAGCACCGCGCCGGAGAGGATATGGGCGCCGACCTCGGCGCCTTTCTCGACGATGCAGACCGATAGATCGCGGTCCGCTTTGCTAGCCAGTTGCTTGAGGCGGATGGCGGCGGACAGCCCCGACGGGCCGGCGCCGACGACGACGACGTCGAATTCCATCGCGTCGCGTTCGACGTCAGCTTCCATCGGCACCCCCCTTACGATTTCGGTCACGCGCGCGCAAAAAACTGTATCAGAGATAACGCACATGATAGCTTCGCGCCATGGCCGAATCAGCGGACAAGTTGGCGCTTTTGCGCTGGCAGATCGAGGCCGGCGCCGACGAGGCCATCGGCGAGACACCCCTCGACCGCTTCGCCGCCCCGGCCCCGACGGCACATGACCCGGGATCGCCCGTAAAGCCCGGAGCCGGGGTCACGCCATTGCCTACGCCGTCATCCGTCACGCCGCCGCCCGAAGCCGCCACGCCGGCGGCGCCGGCCGCCGGGCCCGGACGCAAGGGCGTCGAGGAAGCCCCGGCGCCCGACTTTTTCATCGACGCCGGCGCCGATAAGACCAACGCCCACGCCCTGGCCGCCGCCGCCAACAGCCTGGATGAGCTCCGCGCCGCGCTCTCGGCTTTCGAGGGTTGCGCGCTCAAGCACACCGCCACCAACCTGGTGTTCGGCGACGGCAACCCCGAGGCCCGGATCATGCTGGTGGGCGAGGCGCCGGGCGCCGATGAGGACCGCCTCGGCCGGCCCTTCGTCGGCGTCAGCGGCCGCTTGCTCGACGCCATGCTGGCGGCGATCGGTCTCGATCGGAGTTGCGTCTACATCACCAACATCTTGTTCTGGCGCCCGCCCGGCAACCGCAACCCGACGGCGGGCGAGGTCGCCGCCTGTCTGCCCTTCATCGAACGGCTGATCGAGCTGGTGGACCCGGCGGTCCTGGTCATGGTCGGGGGCACCGCCGCCAAGACCCTGCTGGGCCAATCGGACGGCATCATGAAGCTCCGCGGCCGGTGGTTCAATTACGAGAGCGCGCGGATGACCCGGCCGATCCCGGCGACCGGCATCTTCCACCCGGCTTACCTGTTGCGTTCGCCGGCCCAGAAACGGACCGCCTGGACCGATCTGCTGGCGATCAAGCGAAAACTCGAGGCCAGCCCGGAATAGGGTCCCCGTATCCACGGGGCGGCGTGAGGCGTGGTTGTCGATGAGCCCGTGCGGGGCCTAGTACTTACTTTCATAGAAGGGTGACACATCTGACGGCCTTGCGGGTTCTTCGGCTAGGAGCGTGGTCCGCCGTGATGCCGATCCATCACAAGGGCCGCGCGACGACGTCCGAAGAGCCCGCAAGGCCGCCCGAAGGGTCGCTTTTCACGGCCACCGGAGGGCGTCGGCGGCGCTTGACGATGTCGAGACATCGCCGGCGCGCCGCCTCCTACCCGGAGGCCGTGAAAATACGATCATATGTATCACCCTTCTATGAAAGTAAGTACTGGAGCGCTATCCGGCCGGATGGAAGCGATCCCGGGTCTGATTAAAACGCGTCTTCCCAGGTCTTGCTCAGGCGCATGGCGGCGTTGATCAGGCCGACCATGGAATAGGTCTGGGGGAAGTTGCCCCATAGCTCGCCGGTATCGGGGTCGAGGTCTTCGGAAAGCAGACCCAAAGGGTTGCGGCACGCAAGCATCTTTTCGAACAAGTCACGCGCCTCCTCGGCCCGGCCAAGCGCCGCCAGGGCGTCGATATACCAGAATGTGCAGATGTTGAATGAGGTTTGCGGTACCCCGAAATCATCTGCCGTGGCGTAGCGGAAGATGTGATCGCCGC
>JADFJG010000085.1:6419-15885 GCA_022566265.1 Pseudomonadota bacterium
TCGACGAAACTGTTCTGCTTCTCGTCCCAGGCCTCATTCTGGATTACCCCGGAAATGTGATCGGCGTGTTGGCGCCAGTATTCGGCGCGCCCGTCGTTGCCCAGCCTCGCCGCGACCTTGGCCAGCCGGTCGCAACCGGCCCAGCACATGACGGCCGAGAATGTATGGACCTTGGCCGTGGTCCTGAGCTCCCACATCCCGGCGTCGGGCTTGTCGAACAGCTTGACCGCCTGTTCGCCGACCTTCTCCAGCTTTTCGAAGAGGCGCGCGCCGCCCGGTTGCACCAGCCGTTGGTCGAAGAAGAACTGGGTGCTGGCGAGTATCACGCTGCCATAGACGTCGTTCTGGATGTGCTCGAAGGCCTGGTTGCCTTTGCGCACCGGCCCCATGGCGCGATAACCGGCCAGCGAGGTGACCTCCTTCTCGGTCAGGCGCTTCTCCAACGCGATACCGTAGACCGGCTGGAGGTGTCCGTCCTCGGCCATGGCGACGATGTTGGTGATGTAACGGAGGTAATCCTCCATGGTCTTGGTGGCGCCGAGACGGTTGAGGGCATGGACCACGAAATAGGAGTCCCTGAGCCAGCAATAGCGGTAATCCCAATTGCGCCCGGACCCCGCCGCCTCCGGGATGGAGGTGGTGATGGCGGCGATGATGGCGCCTGTTTCCTCGAAATTGCAGAGCTTGAGCGTGATGGCGGCGCGGATCACCGCGTCCTGCCATTCGAAGGGCAGCGACAGGTAGCGCACCCATTCGATCCAGAATTCCGAGGTCCTCTCGAAGAAATCCCGGGCGGTCTCCTCGATCGGCCGGGTGAGGCTCTCGTCGGGCCCGAGGATCAGGGTGAAGGGCTCCTCGATCACGAAGGGAACCTCGTCGAGGATATAGGTGACCGGCGCGTCGGTGGTCAGGCGGAGCGTCACCGCCGGGGTGATGTAGCGGATATGGTTGGAGCCGTTCGTCCTTTCCGGCCGTGACGCGCCCCAGTCGCATACCGGGCGCAGGCGCACCGTCAGGCGCGGACTGCCGCTAAGCGGTCTGACCCGCCGCACCATCTGAAGGGGGCGGTAGATGCGGCCATATTGCTTGAATCGCGGCGCGAAGTCGGTGATCTCGACCGCCGAACCGTTGGCATCGTACAAGGTGGTGACGACGATGGCGGTGTTGTGCAGATAGTGCTGCTCGCTCCTCTCGAAGTTTTCGAGGACGATGTCGAAGAAGCCGAATTTCTCGTCGTCGCCATTGCCGTTGAGCAGGCTACAGAACACCGGATCGCCGTCGAACCTCGGCATGCACGACCAGACGATACGCCCGCGCCGGTCCACCAGGGCGCCGAAGCCGCAATTGCCGATGACCGCCAGATCGAGGTTGCTCATGATCTCCGCTTCCGCTCAGGCGGGCGCCTGGGCCTGCATGGCCGCCGGCGCGGCGAACAGCCAGGCCAGGAGTTCGTCCACCGTCCCGACGCACCAGTGCGCCGTCGTCGCCGCCTCGCAGCCGACCCGTATCGAATGGCCGCCGAGACGGTTGACGGCGGCGAAGCCGTCCTCGTCGGTGGCATCGTCGCCGATGAAGACCGGGTTGCGTCCGGCGAAGGGGGGCTCCCCCATGAACGCCTCGATGGCGCTGCCTTTATCGGCGCCCGCCGGTTTGATCTCCACCACCATCTTGCCGTTCTGGATTCGAAGATCGCCGCCGGCGGCGGCGAGAAGCCCTTCGGCCAACCGGAGGACGGCGATTTCCTCCTCCGGCGCGCCGCGGAAATGAATGGCGGCGGTGAAGCCCTTGTCCTCGACCAGGATGCCGGGCGTCAGCCGGGCGAATTCGTGCATGCCGTCCAATATCTCCTTGATCCCATCGTCCGGCTTCGACGGCCGGAAGACCTTGCCTTCGCCGTTTCGCCGCTCGAGCCCATGAAGTCCGGCCGAGGGCAGCTTGAGCGGCTGGAACAATCGGTCGAGGTCGCTTAGCGGCCGCCCGCTGATGAGCGCCAGCGCGCCGCCGGCGGCCTCGCCCAACTGTGCGAGGGTGGGCAATACCGAGGGTTCGATGGCGATGTCGCCGGGCGTGGCGGCGATGTCGATCAGGGTGCCGTCGACATCGAGGAAAAACGCCCAGTCGGAGCCGGGAGCGGGAAGATGGTTCTCGGCGGTCATGACGCCGGCCCTCGCCCCCGAACAGGGAGAATGGAGGCCGCCGGGCCTTCGCCACGCCGAAACGGCTTCGGCCGCGCAGGCGGGCCGGTGGCACCGCCCACGGGGTCGGAATGGCGCGAAACCTTGTAGCGGGCGCAAGCCATCATTCGCGATCTCTAACTTGGAACCAGGTTAATGGATAAGGGTCAAGGGTTAAGAAACGCTTTCGCCCCGGCGCCAATCCAAACGGCGCGAATATAGTTAGCGCCATTAGTAAAGGGAAGCCCCTAATGCCGGTTGTATTGCAATTCTTTGTCCCGCCCCATGCGGAGCCGCCGGTTTCGGACTATAATCTCGTTCGAACGCTTCGCTAGAGAGTGACCGAGGGGGGAGGTATGCGCCAATGACCGGATCCGCCAGGGCCGCGCGGGCGGCGGTGCCGTCGGTCGACCGGGTCATACGCCTGGCGGCGCTAAGCCCGCTTATCGAGGTCCACGGCCGGGCCGTGGTGACCGGAGCCGCGCGCGCCGTCCTCGCCGAGTTGCGCCAGGCGCTTGGGGATGAGGGCGAGGCGGCCCTCGCCGGGGCCGGTGACGATGCCGTGGTGGCGGCGATCGCCGATCATGTGGCGGCGATGGTGGCGCCGACGCTCGGCCCTGTATTCAATCTCACCGGCACGGTGCTGCACACCAATCTCGGCCGGGCGCCCTTGCCGATCGAGGCGATCGAGGCCGTGACGGCGGTCGCCGAGGGTGCGTCGAACCTGGAATTCGATCTCAAGACCGGCCGGCGCGGCGACCGCGATGACCATCTCGAAAGCTGGCTTTGCCGGTTGACCGGGGCCGAGGCCGCGACGGTGGTCAACAACAACGCCGCCGCCGTGTTGCTGACGCTGAACAGCCTCGCCCTTCGCAAGGAAGTGCCGCTGTCGCGCGGCGAGATGATCGAGATCGGCGGCGCCTTCCGGATGCCGGACATCATCAAGCGGGCGGGCTGCAAGCTCATCGAGGTCGGCACCACCAACCGCACCCACCTCGCGGATTATGCCGGGGCCATCTCGGCGCGCACCGCCCTGGTGCTGAAGGTGCATACCAGCAACTATGTCGTCGAAGGGTTCACCGCCGCCGTCGAGGTTCCCGATCTCGCGCGCCTCGCCCACGAAAAGGGTCTGGCGCTCATCGTCGATCTCGGCAGCGGCATACTGGTTCCGCTCGAGCGTTACGGCCTGCCTCACGAGCCGACGGTGGCCGAGACCCTGGCCCAGGGCGCCGACCTCGTCACCTTCTCCGGCGACAAGCTGCTCGGCGGGCCCCAAGCCGGGATCATCGCCGGGCGGGCCGATCTCATCATGAGGATCAGGCGCAATCCGATGAAGCGGGCGATGCGCGTCGACAAGATGACCATCGCCGCGCTGGCCGCCGTCCTGCGTCTTTATGCCGATCCCGAGCGGCTGGCGGAACGCCTGCCGGCGCTTCGCCTCCTGGCCCGGCCGGTCGAGGACATCGAGGCGGCGGCTTGGCGCCTTCAACCCGTCCTCGCCGGGCCGCTGGCGGCAATCGCGGCGGTCGAGATCGTCCCCTGTCAGAGCCAGATCGGCAGTGGCGCGCTGCCCGTCGACCGGCTGCCATCGGTGGCGCTTTCGATCCGTCCGGCGGCGGCGAAACGCGGCGGCGGCGCCGCGCTTCGCCGTCTGACCCAAGCGTTCCGGGCGCTGCCCGTGCCCGTCATCGGCCGGGTCCAGGACGGCGCGTTGATCCTCGATCTCAGGTGTCTCGAAGACGAAGCGACGTTCGTCGATCAGATCGAGCTGCTGGCTCCGGGGGAGGCGGGCAAGGCGTGATCATCGCCACCGCCGGACACGTCGATCACGGCAAGACCGCCTTGATCAAGGCGCTGACCGGCGTCGATACCGACAGGTTGCCGGAGGAGAAGGCCCGCGGCCTGTCGATCGACCTCGGCTTCGCCTATGTCGATCTCGAGGGCGGCCGGGTGCTGGGATTCATCGACGTCCCCGGTCACGAACGCTTCATCCGCAACATGTTGGCCGGCGTCACCGGCATAGACTTCGCCCTTCTCGTCATCGCCGCCGACGATGGGGTGATGCCGCAAACCGAGGAGCATCTCGCCATCCTCGATCTTCTCGGCGTCACCAACGGCGCCGTGGTGGTGACCAAGACGGACCGCGTCGAGCGCGAGCGGGTGGCCGAGGTCGTCGGCCAGGTTGGCGATCTGCTGGCGGGCACCGGTCTCGCCGGCCGGGCGGTGTTCCCGCTATCGGCGGTGACCGGCGCCGGCGTGGCGGAATTGCGCGCCCATCTCGAGGACGCCGCCAAGGCCCTGGCGCCGAGGCTGGCGGACGGCAACTTCCGTCTCGCCGTCGACCGCCGCTTCACCGTCGCCGGCGCCGGCCTGGTGGTCACCGGGACGGTGTTCTCGGGCAAGGTGAAGCGCGGCGACATGCTTGTCCTCTCGCCCCAGGGGATCGACGTGCGCGTCCGCGCCATCCATGCCGAACGGCGGCAATCGGAAACGGCGTCGGCGGGGCAGCGCGCGGCGCTCAACATTACCGGCGCGGACCTCAAGAAGATCACGCTCGGCCGCGGCGACTGGCTGCTCGCCGCCGCCGCCCATGGGCCGAGCCGGCGCATCGATGCCCGGATCAGGGTTCTCGCCTCCGAGAACCGGGCGCTCAGGCATTTCACGCCGGTGCATGTGCATCTCGGCGCCGCGCATCTGACGGGCCGGGTCGCGGTCCTCATTGGGCGGGCGATCGCGCCGGGCGAGTCGGGCCTGGTGCAACTGGTCCTCGACCAACCGCTCGGTGCCGCCAGGGGCGACGGCCTGATCCTGCGCGATCAATCGGCGCGCCGCACCATCGCCGGCGGCGTCGTCGTCGATCCCTTGGCCCCGGCACGGGGGCGGGCGCGGCCATCCAGGCTTCGCTATCTTGCCGCCATGGAGTTGGGCGATGCGGCGGCGGCCTTGGGCGATCTGCTGGCCGGGCTGCCGGGCGGGCTGGCGCTCGACCGTTTCGCCCGGGCCTGGAACCTGACGCCCGGGGAGGCCGCCGATCTCTGGGACCGCGTCGAGATGGTCCGCGCCGGCGACGCCCGGGCGCCGATCGCACTGGCGCCCGAACACTGGGAGGCCCATCGGGTCTCGGTGATGGATGCGCTCAAGCTTTCGCACGCCCGGGCGCCGCACACCCCTGGGATAAGCGGGCACGCGCTCCGCCGCGCGCTCCCCCAGAGGATCGATCAACAGGTGTTCGACGCCGTCATCGAAGATCTCCTGCGCGACGGCACGGTGCGGCGCGACCGCGGGCTTTTGCGTCTGCCCGGCCATCGCGCGGAATTGACCCCCGGCGAGGCGGCGATGTGGCAAAAGGTGCGTCCCCTGCTGGAGGACGCGGATTTGCGCCCGCCGATGGTGGCGGACCTGGCGGCGGCGCTCGAGCTCGAGACCGGAGCCGTCAAGTCGTTCCTGCTGCGCGCCCAGAAGCTCGGTCTCGTGCTGCGCATGTCGGAGAACCATTTCTTCCCGCTGCCGACGATCGTTCGCCTGGCCGAGATGGCCGAGACGCTTGCCGCCGGGACCCCGGACGGGCTGTTCACCGCCGCCGCCTATCGCGACCATTCCGGGATTGGCCGCAACCTCGCCATCCGCCTGCTGGAGTTCTTCGACCGCTCCGGTTTCACCCGGCGGGTGCGGGATGACCGCCGGGTCCTCAAGCCGGCCGCCGAGGTCTTCGGAGCCCCCCCGAGCTAGATCGATTGTTTGGGGTGGGTTTGGTGGGATTTCGTTTATACTAGTTACTGAAATTGAATTTGAACGGGGATCCGGAAGGCATGTCGGAAGACTTTAATCCAAAAAACGTGTACCTGGTGGCGGCGATAATCGGGGGTGTTGTCCTCTTGGCATCGATCGTGGGTGTTATCGTCAATCTTCCATGAGCGTGGTCTATATCGTCCTTGGAATCGTCGTCGGGGTCCTCCTGACGGTGGTGTTGCCGTGGGCGCTGTTGCGGCAGTTGGATCGCGAGGACGAGGGAAGGGAAATGAGTGAGGGCCCGCCTGTGCGGCCGAAGCCGCTTCGGCGTGGCGAAGGCCCGCCCCGGCCCCCGGCCCTGGCTCCGCCGGAGGCTACGCCGAGGCGAGAGCCGCGCCGATCGGAGAACTGCTAGGTAACGAATTCCGCCTCCTCTCCCGGCGCCGGCGTGCCCTGGAGGCTGCCTCGCGCCAGCACCGCGTCGCGGCCGCCATGCTTCTCGACCAGCGCCGCCTGGTCGCGATAGGCCTGTTCGTCGACCGCTTCCGGGTCGACCATCGCCCGCAAGCGGCCCTCGTACTCATCGAGGGTTGAGCGGTGTGCCGGGTCCTTGGCCAGGTTGTCGATCTCTTCCGGGTCGCTCCCGAGGTCGAACAGCTCCGGCTCGTAGCCGACATAGTGGATGTATTTGTAGGCGCCCCGCCTGATCATGAAGGTGGCGCGATCGGCGGACGCGGCGAAATACTCGCTGAAGGCGATGCGCTCGGGATCGTCCTCGGCACCGGCAATCTCCAACAATGAGCGGCCGGGCAGGCCTTCCGCCCGGGCGGTCTCGCCGAGGCCGACCGCGTCGAGGATCGTCGGCGCGATATCGGCCAGCGTCACCGCCGTCGCCGATACCTTGCCGGCCGGCACGCCCGGGCCGCCGAGGATCATCGGCACGGCATTGGCTTCCTCATACATGTTGGACTTGCCCCAGAGGCGCCGCGCGCCGAGGTTCTCGCCGTGATCGCTGGTGTAGATGACGACGGTATCGTCGCTGAGCCCGCACTCCTCGAGGCAGTCCAAAAGCTTGCCGACGTTATCGTCGAGGAAGCTGGTGCAGCCGAAATAGGACGCCATCAGCACGCGGCGGCTGTCGGCGTTGAGGAAGTCGTCATGGTTGCGGCTGCGCTGTTGCAGGGCGATCCAGGGGTGGAGCGGCGCGTCCGGATCGCTGAGCTTGGGAATCGGCATCTCCTCGGTCGGATACATCTCATAAAAGTCGGGCGGCGCGATATGCGGTGGATGGGGGCAGACGAAAGAGCAGAACAGCACCCAGGGCCGTCCCTTGTGCCCCGCCGCCTCCTGGCGCAGCCAGTCGCGGCCGCGCTCGGCGATTTCCCGGTCGTATTTGGTATAGGGGGATTCGCCGGGGCCGATGCGGGTGGCGACCTTGCTTTCCTTGAACGGCGCCGCCATCGGCCGCTTGACGCAACCTTTGAGATCGCCGATGCCGTCGACGATATGCATCGGTATGACTTGGCGGACCAAGCCGGTCGGATCGTCCTCCTGGCGGAAGTGCAGCTTGCCGATCGAGACGGCGCCGAGGCCCTGGTCCTGGAGCATGTGGTGCCAGCTCTTGACCCGGCCATCGTAGGCGTGGGCGTTGTCCCAGTATCGCGTCTCATGGGCGTAGCGGCCGGTGGCCAGGGTGGCGCGGGCCGGGACGCAGATCGGCGAGGTGGTGTAGGCGCTGGCGAAACGGGTGCCGGTGGCGGCGAGCCGGTCGATGTTGGGCGTCTTGACGAAGGGATGGCCATAACATCCAGCCACCTTCTGCTGATGCTGGTCGGACATGATGTAAAGAACGTTCATCGCCGCCATCGATCCTTCCATGTTTTGGGTGCCGTTGGCGCGATCATAGCCGATTTAGCCATACCGATGGCGCCGGCATCCAGGACCCCCACCCCCCATTTCATATCAGGTTCCCTGCGATTGGGCCTTCCATGGTGTCGCGCTCTCCCGGTGAGCACAAAATGAGGACGGACAAAAGTCGCCCTAATGTGCACCGTGCCGGGGAGGTTCCGTAGCTGATCGACATTCGCGCGGAACCGGTTGCCGAATGGCGGCAATCGATCCTGCCGGTCCCTAAAAAAAGTGGTTTCCCTACCCGGTCGATGCGCCGCGCTTCCCCCATCCTGTCGATAGCAAATTAAGTTGACCGGTTTTCGTAGCACATCAATTGACCGCTGTTGTTGTTGCGGCTGTGGGTAAGTCGCAGACTTATCCACAGCCGGGACCACCCAGCGGTTTCAAGCGGCCGCACGTGTTTGTTCCTCGATCAGGGTCCCATCCGGGCCGTAGCAGGCCAGCCGTCTGGGACCGTGGAAGACGGCGAGATGGCCGTCGGGGTATTCGTGCACCCGTACCTTGGCCTTGACGAAGTGAGGCCTCAAGGGGCTCTCGGGCAGCTGCAAGTAAAGTCGGCGATAGCGCACCGTGTTGTCGTTGCCGACGGTGCGCTCTTCGTGGATGCACAGGATGTCCCGGTAAGCGCCGGCGCGATCGGGGACGAAGGCCGAGCCCGGTTGCTCGGGCGGCACCGCGAAGCGGGCATTGTGCTCGGGCACATAGACCTCCTTGATGAACCGGTTGGCGGCCTCGACGGTGGCGATCCCGGCCAGCTTCAGCTCCTTGGGCAGGCGGTCCTGGAGCGTGCCGAAGGCGCGCTCGGAGCGGCCCCGGGCCTCCGGGGAATAGGCCGGGATGTGCTCGATGCCGAGTTGGGCCAGCGCCCGGCCGACCTGGGTGAGCTTGGCCTTGTCGACCTTGCCGCCGGCCTCGGGGGTATGGAAGTAGTGGCTGGCGCGGTCGGTGTAGAAGGCACAGGGCAGGCCCTTGGCCGCGATCACCTCCGAAAGGCCGGAGAAGCTCGACAGGGTGCCCTCCTCCTCGACCAGGAAGGCCGAGTAGATCTCGGAGCCGGCATCGTCCATGGTGACGATCAGATCAAGGCTCTGATCGAGACCCGGTATCCAGCGGTGGCTCGAGCCGTCCTGATGCACCAGCATGCCCGGCATCGGCCGCCGCGGCCGCTTCTTGCGGTGCGCCCCGCGCCGCGGCGCCTTCTTGACCAGCCCGGCGCCCTGCAGCGTCGTCTTGGTCCAGGTGTAGCCGAAGCGAAAATCGTGATGCTTCTCCAGCTTCTCATGGAAATGCTTGACCGTGAAGCCGCAATAGCGGTCGCGGTAGAGCGTCAGCACCCGCTCGATCTCGTCCACCGGCACCCGCTTGGTCGAGGCCTTGCCGAGGCGTCGGTCGTACAGCCCCTCAAGCCCTTCGTCCTCATGGCGATCCCGCCAGCGCCGAAACGTCCGCTCGCTCATCCCCAATAGCTCGCCCGCCTCCGCCTGGCTCAACTCGCGCCGGCTCCAGCGCGCCAGAACATGTTCGAACCTCATCAACCTCAGTCCTTGTAGCTGTACCGTCTGATTCATCCACACCTCCTTGCTCTCGGAGGCATTCAACAAACCGGACAGATCGTGTGCTACAAAAACCGGTCATATCGTGTGCTAGCGACA
>JADFJG010000162.1 GCA_022566265.1 Pseudomonadota bacterium
CGTCCAAGCCAACATACTGTTCCATGGTCGCTCTCCTTCTTGGTTCTTTCTCTGAGGCCGGGATGTCCCGGACCTCGTAACTTAACGGAGAGCGGCCACTTCGCGATTACTCCATGTATACCCCCTCAGACCTTGATCCCCCGAGCTCGAAATTCGGCCTGAATCACCCTCGAATCGCGCATGTACGGAAAACAGTTCCTTTCCGTATACCTAGCCCTATCGGCTGGAGGACGATGCCGGAGAACGCCTGACCACACAGGTTCTTAATCTATATAAACCGGCTTAGTGCATTTTGGACCCGTTGCCGTCCACCTGATAATAGCGGGCCAAGTCAAAGGGAAAACCGGGATTGCCCGTGTCGCCGGCCGGCAAGGGCCCTTGGGCCAGGCGGGCGGCTCGGTTGTGAATGGGGGAATCGGGCGGCGCTTCGGAACCTCGCGGGCCGCTGCGGCGGGGCCTAAGCCGCTCGGTGATGCCGCGAATTCCGATGCCCTCGAGCAGTCCTTCCATGCGCTCGACAGTCAGGGAGACGCCCTCCTTGGCACAATAGTAGCCGAACAGGACCTTGCCGGGCCTGTGGTCCGGGTCGTCCGCCGGATCGTCCCAGTCGGCGGTAAAGCCGAAGCACGAGCGGTCCGTCTCCACAAGCGTGAAGGGGATGTAGAAAAATTCGGCGAACGGTCCCGGGAACCTTTCCGCGCCGCCCCACGACTTGGCATACTTGCGGTTGAGGTTCCAAGTTTCGACCGAGCGATCGACCGTGAATTGGTATTCGAGGGCCACCTGGTCATACGGATTGGCGGCGGCATAGAGAATCTCGGCCTGCGCCCCGTTTCCCTTGAAAAGGGCGTAATCTTCCCGCTGCCACGAGTCGGTGAATTTCACGTGCACGGGAGTCGTGCCCGCAAACTCGGCGGCGGCGAAGACGATGCGCTCGTCGCCGGGCGCGACCTTTGCGATCATCGGCCGTTGGATGGCGGACACCTCGCAGCCGCCCAGCACCGCCATCGCGAGAACGAGAGACGCCACCGCTTTGCCTGATGGGTAAAAGGTCATGTCGGACACACCTCATTTCCGGGCCGGACCGCCAGCCGCCCGAACCGGGCTTGGGCGAGCTTAGGCCGCGCCGCCTCTCCCGGTCGAGAAAGCCCGGCCATTTTATCGCCAACGGCAAAGGGCATCAGTTCACTTCGGTTCAATTCGCGGTGATCGGATCGGCGCCGCGCCCGTCGGCGCGTCGGTCGATACACGCGTAGAATATGTGGTCCGCCGTCTGCCCTTTCAAACGGGCGAACCGACCGAACTTGCGGCAATGCTCGTCGGCGAGCGCCAGGGCCCGGCGGTCGTAATACCCAGCGAGGCTCAGGTTGATGCTAACGGCCTGGGGAAGGTTCTCAAGGGCGATGCCCCGTTCGTCGGCGCGGATCACCGCCGGGGAGCAACCCTCGAGCACGCAGGCGAGACCGAGCAGGAAAACGGCAGCGGTGCGGCTCATCAGGACATCTCCCGCCTTGGCGCGGCCCGCGCGCCCGGCATGGGCCGGGCCGCGGCATTCCATGCGCATTCGGGGAAGCGATGGTAGCACAAGGGGACGCTATGGGCCACGGGAGGCGGCACCGGGCGGCAAGGATGCGAGAAGGGCGGTAAATCAACCGTGTACGGAAACCACTTCTTTTCCGTATACCCCGCTTTGGTGGGGCTTTGTCTTTGGCTGGCACGGTGTCACAATGCCGAGGCCATGTCCCACGACCTAACCGACCACGCGAACGTGAAGTCGCTAGTCTTCGACGTCTTCGGGACGGTCGTCGACTGGCGCAACAGCGTGATCTTCGAGCTGTCTGACTTCTTCGCGGAGCGCGGGTTCGAGGCTGACTGGCCCGACTTCGTCGACCAATGGAAGGCGTGCTACCGGCCGGGCATGGACGAGGTTGTGCGCGGCGACCGGCCGTGGCGCTCGGTCCACGACATCTACCGCGAGACCTTGGAAAGGCTGCTGGTCGATTTCGGCGCGCCGACGCTCGACGAGAAGGAAACCGAATTCGTGACCGACGCCTGGTACCGGCTCGACCCATGGCCGGATGCGCTCCCCGGACTGACCCGGCTCAAGAGCAAATACACGCTCTCGACCCTCTCCAACGCGGACTTCGCCGGCATGGTCGCGATGTCGAAGCGCGCCGGGCTTCCCTGGGACTGCGTCATCACCGCCGACGTGGTGCAGGCCTACAAGCCCGACCCGAAGGCCTATCTCACGGGGATCCGGCTCTTGGGCGGCGATCCAGCCGCGGTGATGCTGGTCGCGGCGCACAATTACGACCTCGCGGAGGCCCAGTCGCACGGCATGCGCACCGCCTTCATCCCGCGGACCAATGAATACGGACCGTCCCAGACCACCAACCTGAAGCCGATGGGCGATTGGGACTTGGTCGCCGAAGACCTGGAGGACCTGGCGGCGAAATTGGGATGCTAGGGAGTATCCGCCGCCACCGCCCCTAGAAGCGTTTCGATTACCGAGGGCCAGCGATGGTCATTTGAAGCTATACGGAAACCACTGGTTTTCGGTATACCAAGCACGGCCCATGACACGCCCGTTTGGCCTGCGCCGGAGCGGTGGATGGCTGCGTACAGGCGCAGGAACATGCTGGCCGGTATCCGAGGCATCCAAGGCAGAGATAGGCCCTCTAGGGAGCTGTCGGCACCGCTATGGAGTCGATATGCCGATAGGGTGGGCGAGAACCGTGTGAAATCGCTGCGATCAAAGAGGAGGATAGCGCGAGCGGCCGCCGAGGCCGTGGGGGGACCCACCTCCCCTGACCGAGACCCTCACCTTGCCTCCTGGTACTGTACCAAGGTTGCACTATGCTGATAACCTCACTTTGATTGAACTTATTTTAGCTCTGGCGGGTCTTGGTCTTGGAATCGCCGTCCTGGTGGTAGTGTGGGTCGTCGTCCACAAAGGTTCGCCCCCTGGAAGGCTTGGCTTGCTGAGTTTACCGGAACGAATACGGGAGTATTTGACAGAGCTTGCCCGGCGCCGCGGGACGATCACCTATCGCGATTTGGCCAAGGCGCTTGAAGTCCAGCCGCCAAACACAATTCACCAGGTGGCGGACGCGCTTGAAGTGCTCATGCAGGAGGATCACGGAAACGGAGCGCCCTTTCTTGCCGCTATGGTGGTCAGCAAAGTACGGAACGGGCTTCCCGCACCGGCGTTTTTCTCTTTTGCCCGTTCGCTTGGCCGTTTCAAGGGATCGGATACGGGCCCGGAAACCCAGACCCATCATGCCCGGGAACTCAAGAGCGCTTGGGACTACTGGGGCCGCTCGCCATGAGAGCCGCCGCCGCATGTCTCGAATGTGAACTCGGGCGCGGCTGACGCCATCCCCCTTGGGCATCGCCAAGCCTCGATAGATTACCTTCCCGAAGCGCGGTAAGCTCTCTTCCACAAATGCGCTGCGTTGGGAAGGACT
>JADFJG010000086.1:0-7044 GCA_022566265.1 Pseudomonadota bacterium
GCCCGCCGAGGGGTGGCACGAGGCACCGACCCCGGCGCCCGGCCCCGATGGAACGAAGAAGATGGGAGGAGACAGGCATGGACGATAGCACCCGAACGGAACTGGAGGCGGCGGCCTTTCGCCGACTCGTCCAGCATCTGCGCGAACGCAATGACGTGCAGAACATCGATCTCATGATCCTCTCCGGCTTTTGCCGCAACTGCCTGTCGAAATGGTACGCGGCGGCGGCCAAGGACAAGGGCATCGACATGCCCTATGACGAGGCCCGGGAAATCGTCTACGGCATGCCCTATGACGATTGGAAGGCCAAGTACCAGACCGAGGCCACCCCGGAGCAGATGGCCAAGCACAAGATAGAGAGCGCCCGGGCCGGCCACGAATAAAGCCTGCCGGCCACGAGTAGGGCACTCTCCAACCGATCGGACCGGACCGATCGGCCCAACCGATCGGCGCCCGGTCAGTCGGGGCCTTTTCCCTCCAGCGCCACGGCCATCCCCCGCCGGCGCCGGGCGGCCCAGCCCCAGGCGATCAGGCACAGCACGGCGCCGCCGCCAAGCGTCGCCGGCAGCCCGAACCCTTCCGCCAGCCACCCCATGCCAACGGCGCCCAGCGCCGGCATGCCCCGGTAGATCAGGGCGTAGAGCGACATCACCCGGCCGCGCATGGCGCTCGTTACCGACGACTGAATGAGCGTCTGGGAGCCGATGCCGTTGACCACCATGGCGAAGCCGGAGAGGGCGAGGAACACCAGGGCGAGAAAGAAATTATCCGTCGCGGTGAACGCCAACAAGGCGAGGGCGAGAAACAGCACCGCCGTGATGGTGATCGTGGTCAGGCCGGTAAGCGCGCCCCTCAAGGTGAGCCACAAGGCCCCCAGCATGGCGCCCAGACCGAGGGCGGCGGTCAGCCAGGCGAGGCCGCCGGCGCCCCGGTGGAAGACATCGCCGGCGAAGCCGGGCAGGAGATCGACCACCGGGCGGGAGACCACGGCGGTGATGATGAGCAGCGCCAGCACCGGGCGGATACCGGGATGGGCGACGGTGTAGCGCCAGCCTTCGGCGACGTCGCCGAACAAGCCGGCCTTGCTTCGCGCGCCGCGCTCCGGCGGGGCGACGTCCATACGAAAAAGAGCGAGGAGGAACACCAGATAACCGAGCACGTTGCCGGCGAAGGCCCAGGAGACGCCGCCGATGACGATGACGGCGCCGGCCGCCGCCGGACCGATGAAGCGGGCGACGTTGTAGAGCGACGAGTTGATCGCGATCGTCACCGAGAGGTCCGCCCGCGGCACCAGGGAAGGCAGGATGGTATAGCGCGACGCCGTATTGAAGGGATGGGTGAGCCCGAGTAGGAGCTCCAGCGCCAGCAGAATCTCGATGGTGATAAGGCCGGCGAAACTCAGCACCGCCAGGATAAGCGCCTGAACCAGGAAGACGATCTGGCACAGGACCATCGGCCGCATCGGATCGACGCGGTCGATCAGCGCCCCGGCAAGGGGGCTGAGCACGACGGAGGGAAACAGATCGGCGAAGGCGATGATGCCGAGCCAGGCGGGAGAGTGGGTGAGCTCCCATGTCAGCCAGCCGACGGCGAGGCGCTGCATCCATAGGGTAATCAGCGACGGCGCCATGCCGGCCGCGAACAGGAAGTGGTCGCGGTGGCGAAGGGCGCGCCTGACGCCGGCGAAACCGAAGCGCGGGCTGTCGTCGCGGGGTGCCTGGGTCATCCCGGCCTTTCGCCCTCGAACGCCCGCGATAAGCTCCGCGCCCTCGGCACCATCCACAACCAGGCCGCCAGACACAGAACCGCGGCGCCCGCCACCGGGATGCGCAGGCCGATGCTTTCCGACACCACGCCGATGATGAGGGTGCCGAACGCCGGGCTGCCCTGCAGGATGAGGGTGAAAAGCGACATCACCCGCCCGCGCATGGCGCCGGCGACGGTGGATTGGATCAGCACCTGCGATCCCACCCCGTTGATGATCATGGCGAAGCCCGACAGCATCAGGGCGGGGATGGCGACCCAGAAGATGTCGGTGGCGACGAAGGCGATCAGCGCCGCGCCGATCACCACCACTTGGGCCAGCACCACCCCGGTCAAGCCGACGAGACCCTGGCGCCGGGCGAGCCACAGGCCCGCCAGGGTAGCACCAAGCCCCATCGCCGATGTCAGCCACGCAAGGCCGGCGGCGCCGCGGCTGAACACGTCCTCGGCGAAGCCGGGAAGAAGATCGACGATGGAGCGCGCCGCGAACGAGGACACGATCAGCAGCAACAACAACGGACCGATGGCGGGATGGGCCACGGTATAGCGGTAGCCATCGGCGATATTGCTCCAGATGCCGCCGCCCCTCTTGTCGATGGCGTCCGGGCGGATCACCTTGACGCGCATCAGCACGGCGAGGAAGACCGCGTAGCTGAGCGCGTTGTAAGCGAAGGCCGGGCCGACGCCGGCGGTGACGATGATGATGCCGGCGAAGGCGGGACCGATGAAGCGGGCGAGATTGAAGATGATCGAGGAGAGGCCGATCGCCGCGCCGATCCCCTCGTGCGGCACCAGGTTCGGCACCAGCGCGTGCCGGGCGGCGGTATGGAAGGCATGACAGACGCCGAGATATATGGTGAGGCCGAGCAGAAGCTCTATGGTGATAAGGCCGGCGAAAACGAGGGTGGCGATCGCCACCGCCTGGAACAGGCTCAGCAACTGGAACAGCTTGAAAAGCCGCAGCCGGTCCACCCTGTCGGCGAGGGCCCCGGCGAAGGGCGAGAGACACACCATGGTGAACAGATCGGCGAAGGCGATGATGCCGAGCCAGGCGCCCGATTCGGTCATTTGCCATGTCAGCCAGCCGGCCGCCACCCGGTGGACCCAGGTGCCGACCAGCGAGAACGAGCTGCCGATGGTATAGTTTCTGTAGCTCGGGTTCTTGAGGATTTCGACGACGCCGTCGAAGCTCGAGGGTTTCTTCATGGTACCCGCCGGGCATGCGCCCGGCCCCGGCCAACCAACCCCCCGGGCGGCCCGGTGACGGCGCGGGACATGCGTCCGGCGACAGCGCCGGGAACAGGGCCGGCGACAGGATAGGCATGACCGTTACGCAGGCGAGCGGCGCGCACCAACAGTTTGTCTCCGAGTTTGGAATCCAGTCTGATAGGATTACCGCCCTTGGAGCCATTGGGCAATCTCTTGGGTGACCGAGAGCGGTTCTTGGGTGGTAGGAATCAATTTTATGGGTGCGTTATCTAAGGATAACTGATTGTAAAATATGAGCTTTCTCGTCACAGGCGCGGCCGGTTTCATCGGCTTTCACGCCGCCAAGGCCCTGCTCGAGCGCGGCGACGCGGTCATCGGCATCGACAATCTCAACGACTATTACGACGTCGAGCTGAAGAAGGCGCGCCTGGCGCTGCTCGAGCGTTTCAGGAATTTCACCTTCCACCGCCTCGACATCGCCGATCGCGGCGCCATGGAGGGATTCGCCAATGCCCACAAGGGGATCGAGCGGGTCCTCCATCTCGCCGCCCAGGCGGGGGTGCGCTATTCGCTGGTCAATCCATACGCCTATGTCGAGGCCAATGTGTCGGGGCATCTCAACGTCCTCGAGCTGTGCCGGCGCTTGGACGGGCTCAGCCACCTGGTCTACGCCTCGACCTCTTCGGTCTATGGCGGCAACGTCAAGCTGCCCTTCGCCGTCGAGGACCCGGTGGATCGGCCGGCCTCGTTCTATGCCGCCACCAAGCGGTGCGGCGAATTGATGAGCTTCACCTACAGCCACCTCTATGGGCTGGCGGCGACGGGATTGCGGTTCTTCACCGTCTACGGCCCCTGGGGCCGGCCCGACATGGCCGCCTATCTCTTCACCCGGGCGATCCTCGGCGGCGAGACCATCCGGGTCTTCAATCACGGCGACATGAAACGCGATTTCACCTATATCGACGACATTACCGAGGGCGTCATCGCCTGCCTCGACCGGGCGCCCGCCATCGAGGGCGATGACCCGCCGCACAGGCTCTACAACATCGGCAATCACCGCTCCGAGCCGCTGCTCCGCTTCATCGAGGTGATCGAGAAAGCGGTGGGGCGCAAGGCGGAGACCGAGCTGGTGCCGATGCAGCCGGGCGAGGTCAAGGAGACCTACGCCGACATCACCGCGATCCAAAAGGATATCGGCTTCAATCCCTCGACCACCATCGATGCCGGCATCCCCAAATTCGTCGAATGGTACAAGGATTACCACGGCGTCTAAGGGGTCAAGTCTTGACAATTATCATTTTAAGCCGGCTCTCTGCCGCGTTCCCTGCTAAAATGATAATTGTCAAGACTTGACCCCTTCACGACCGGTAAAGCGCCTCCAGCGCGGCCCCGTATTTTTTGCCGATCACATGGCGCCGCGGCTTGAGCGTCGGCGTCAGTTCCCCGCTGGCGATGGTGAAGGGCTCCGACGCGATGAGGAAGCGGCGCACCCGCTCGACCGGCGACAGCGTCGCGTTGACCCGCTCCACCGCCTCGCCGAGGAAGGCGGCGAACGCCGCGTCATCGGCAAGGACACCAAGATCGGCCGGCTTTCCGGCATCCTTGGCCCAGCGCTTGACGGTCTCCTCGTCGGGCACGACCAGCGCCACGAGATAGGGCCTGGCGTCGCCATGGACCATGGCCTGGGCGATCTCCGGCGCCACCGTGAGGATGCCCTCGACACGCTGGGGCGAGACGTTGTCGCCGCCGGAAGTAACGATGATGTCCTTCTTGCGGTCGGTGATCTCGAGATAACCATCGTCGTCGATGGTGCCGATATCGCCGGTGTGCAGCCAACCGTCGCGCAAGGCCTCATTGGTGGCCTTCTCATCGTTCCAGTAGCCACCCATGACGAGCTCGCCCCTGACCAGGATCTCGCCATCCTCGGCGATCCTGATCTCGACGCCCGCGAGCGGCGGGCCGACCGTCGCCAGCTTGACCCTGCCGGGCGGGTTGCAACTGATCACCGGGGCGGCCTCGGTCTGGCCGTAGCCTTGCAGGATCGGGATGCCAAGGGCGGTGAAGAACAGCGCGATGTCGTAATTGAGCGCCGCGCCGCCGGAGATCATCGCCTTCAACCTGCCGCCGAAGCGTTGGCGCACCTTGCGCCGCACCAGGACCTCGAGCACCCGGTCGGCCATTTGCTCGACGATCGAAAGGGCGCCCGGCGCCTCGTATTTTCGCGCTCCCAACTCAAGCGTCCTGGCGAACAGCTTCTTCCGGAGCCCGCCCGCGCGGGCGACGCCGCGTTGGATGCGCAGATGCAGGGTCTCGTAAAGGCGCGGCACCGCGGTCATCAGGGTCGGGCGCGCCTCAATCATGTTCGCCGCCAGGGTATCGGTGCCTTCGGCGTAGTAGATCTCGGCGCCAATGGCGATGGGCAGGAACTGCCCCGCCGTATGCTCGTAGGCATGGGACAGCGGCAGGAAGGACAGGAACACCTCGTCCTTGAATTTCAAGTCCCTCAAGACGTGCCCGGCGCCGGCGACGTTGCTGAGGATCGCCCCGTGGCTGAGCATCACCCCCTTGGGCGCGCCGCCGGTGCCCGAGGTGTAGATCAGGCACGCGGTGTCGGAGCGCTTCACCTCGGTGGTGCCTTCGTTGCCTTCGTCCACCTCGCCCCGTCCCAACTCCATCACCTCGTCCCAGCCATGAAGGCTGGCGCCGATCGACTGGCCGATGGCCGGGGGTTCGATCGTAATCACCCACGCCACCTTCGCCGCCCGCGCCACCGCCGGCAGCAGCCGCTTCGCCAGCGCCGCCGTCGACACGATCGCCGCCCGCGCGCCGCTGTCCTCGATCACGTGGAGATGATCGTCGGCCGTGTTGGTGGTGTAGGACGGCACCGTGATGCCGCCCGCACTCATGATGCCGACATCGGCGATCAGCCATTCGGGACGGTTCTCCGATACCAGGACCACCCGGTCGCCGGGCTCGAGGCCAAGGGAGCGCAAACCCTGGGCGAGCGCGCGGGCCCTTTCGGCGGTCTCGGCCCAGCTCAGCGCCCGGTAGCGGCCATCCTCCTTGGCCCACAGGAACGCACGCTCGCCAAACCGTTCGGCCTGGTCGAAAAACATCGCCGTCAGGGTCGGCCAGCTATCGGATTCCATCATCGTTGCCGCCGTTTCACTCGGGCCCGAAACGTCCTAATCTTGCCCCCCCGGGCCAGCTATTCGTTCCCGGGTGTTTTCCATCCATCGTTCAAGACACATATACCGCCTGTAGACCGTAGGAGTAACCCATGACCGACCCGGAATTTACCCGACAGGGGGAAGCCTCCGGCGCCGCGCGCGGCGATGCCGCCGATCCCCCTCTGCCGGAATGGGATCTTAGCGACCTCTACCCGGGAAGGGAATCGGCGGCGCTGAAACGCGACCTCGAGACGGCGCGGGATCGGACGGCGGCGTTCAAGGACCGCTATCACGGCAAGGTCGGGGGCCTCGACGGCGACTCACTGGGCGAAGCCGTCGCCGAATACGAGGGCATCGACGAGATCCTCTCGCGGCTGATGAGCTACGCCCAACTGATATATGCCGGCAACATCTCGGACCCCGAGCTCGCCGGGTTCTACCAGACCCTCCAGGAGCGGGTCACCGAGATTTCCACCGATCTCGTGTTCTTCACCCTCGAGATCAACCTTATCGAAGACGGGGAGATCGCGGCCAAGCTGAAGGCGGAGAGGCTGAACCGTTACGCGCCGTGGGTCCGGGACATCAGGGTGCTGCGTCCCCACCTGCTGAACGAGGATCTCGAGAAGTTATTGCGCGAGAAGGCGGTATCGGGCCGCTCGGCGTGGGTGCGGCTGTTCGACGAGACCATGGCGCGGCTGCGCTTCCCGGTCGACGGCAAGGACCTCACCAGCGCCGAGATTTTGCATCTGCTTTCCGACAGCGACGCCAAGGTGCGTAAAGCGGCGGCGCTCTCGCTCGGCAAGGTGCTGGGCGAAAACGCGCCGGTCTTCGCCCTGATCACCAACACCCTGGCCAAGGACAAGGAGATCGAGGACCGTTGGCGCAAATTCCCCCGCCCGAC
>JADFJG010000086.1:7140-15405 GCA_022566265.1 Pseudomonadota bacterium
GACCTCGGCGCGCAACCTTTCCAATCTCGTCGAGGACGAGGTGGTGGACGCCTTGATCTCGGCGGTCAAGGGCGCCTACCCGAAGCTTTCGCACCGCTACTACGCGCTCAAGGCCCGCTGGTTCGGGGTCGAGCGGCTGCAGTATTGGGACCGCAACGCGCCCCTGCCCGAGGACGACGACAGGCAAACCCCGTGGGACGAGGCGCGCGATAAGGTGCTCGGCGCCTATGGGGCCTTCGCGCCCGAGATGGAAGCGACGGCGCGGAAATTCTTCGATAACCGCTGGATCGACGCCGGGGTCCGCCCGGGCAAGGAACCGGGCGCCTTTTCCCATCCGACGGTGCCAAGCGCGCATCCCTATATCCTGCTCAACTACCAGGGCAAGACGCGCGACGTCATGACGCTCGCCCATGAACTCGGCCACGGCGTCCACCAGGTTCTCGCCGCGCCCAGGGGACATTTGTTGGCCGACACGCCGCTGACCCTGGCCGAGACCGCGTCGGTGTTCGGCGAGATGCTGACGTTTAGGGCGCTGCTCTCCGACGAGACCGGGCTCAAGCGCCGGCGCGTCATGCTGGCGGGGAAGATCGAGGACATGTTGAACACGGTGGTGCGCCAGACCGCGTTCTACGATTTCGAGCTCAAGGTTCATGGCGAGCGCAAGCAGGGCGAGGTGCCGGCCGAGCGTCTTTGCGAGATCTGGCTCGAGGTGCAAAGCGATTGCCTCGGTCCGGCGATCGACCTCGAAGGGGATTACCGGTTCTACTGGACCTACATCCCCCATTTCATCCATTCGCCGTTTTACGTCTATGCCTACGCCTTCGGCGATTGCCTGGTAAACTCGCTCTACGCCACCTATCGGGATTGGGAAGAAGATGCGGATCTGAAGGGGACGTTCAAGGACAAGTATCTCGATATGCTGAGCGCCGGGGGAACCAAGCGGCACAAGGAGCTTTTGGCGCCCTTCGGCCTCGACGCCACCGACCCCGCCTTCTGGGACCGCGGGCTGGCGATGATTTCCTCGCTGATCGACGAGCTTGAAGAGCTTGACTGAGCAACGCCATGGCCCCAGCGCTTAGTACTTACTTTCATAGGAGGATGCGACATATGATCGCTTTTCGCGGCCTCCGGGGTGGAAGCGTCGCGCCGGCGATGTCTGGACATCGTCAAGCGGCGGTGACGCCCTCCGGAGGCCGCGAAAAGCGACCCCGCGGGCGGCCTTGCACGTCCTTCGGACGTCGTCGCGCGGCCCTTGTGATGCGCCCGGCATCACGGCGGACCACGCTCCTAGCCGAGAGAACTTGCAAGGCCGTCAGATGTGGCATCCTCCTATGAAAGTAAGTACTGGATCGAACAGCGCGCCTAAATCCGGGGGAACCGCCAAAGACAGCGGAGAGGAGGCTTCGCGGCTCACCGGGCGCCTCCGCCGTTACGCCCAGGTCTCGACCACGGTCGGCGGCCTCGCCATGCGCCTTGTCGGGGCGCGCTATCTCGGCCTCAAGCTCGACCGCCCCCGCCACGCGGCGGATTTGCGCGCCGCGCTCGGCGGCATCAAGGGGCCGCTGATGAAGGTGGCGCAGCTCCTCTCCACCGTGCCCGACGCCCTGCCGACGGAATACGCCTCGGAACTCGGGCATTTGCAGGCCGACGCGCCGTCGATGGGCTGGCTGTTCGTCAAGCGCCGCATGGTGGCGGAACTGGGGCCCGATTGGCGGCAACGCTTCGCCGAATTCGAACATGTCGCGGCGCGGGCGGCGTCGCTCGGCCAGGTGCATAAAGCTCGCGCGCATGACGGCACGAGGCTTGCCTGCAAGCTGCAATACCCGGACATGAAATCGGTGGTCGATGCCGACCTCAGGCAACTCCGGCTCGCCTTCGCCATCTACGGGCGCATCGACCCCACCATCTCGACGGGCGAGATCCACGCCGAGATCACAGAGCGCCTGCACGAGGAACTGGACTACTGGCGCGAAGCGCTGCACATGCGTCTTTATGCGTCGATGCTCGAAGGCGAGGGGGGCGTGCACGTGCCGGTACCGGTCGACGGGCTTTCCACCGGGCGGCTGTTGAGCATGACCTGGCTCGAGGGCGAGCCGCTGCTGGCCTTCGCCGAGGACCATATCGAAAGCCGCAACCAGTTGGCGCATAACATGTTCCGGGCGTGGTACGTGCCCTTCTATGGTTACGGCATCATCCACGGCGATCCCCATCTCGGCAATTACACGGCGCGGCCCGATTTCACCCTCAACCTGCTCGACTTCGGCTGCATCCGGGTGTTCGAGCCGAAGTTCGTCGCCGGCGTCATCGACCTCTACTGGGCGCTGGCGAGGGGCGAGGAGGATCTCGCGGTCCATGCCTACGAGACCTGGGGGTTCGAGAACCTCAGCCGCGAGGTCATCGACGTGCTCAACCTCTGGGCCAAGTTCGTCTATGCGCCGCTGATGGACGACAGGGTGCGGCGCATCCAGGACACCGAGGGCAGCGTTTACGGGGCGACGGTGGCGGAAAAGGTCCACCGGGAACTGAGAAGGCTTGGCGGCGTCACCCCGCCGCGCGAGTTCGTCCTCATGGACCGCGCCGCCATCGGGCTGGGCTCGGTGTTCACCCACCTCAAGGCCGAGATCAACTGGCACCGGCTGTTCCACGGGTTGATCGAGGGTTTCGACGCCGGCAAACTCGCCCGCCGCCAGAAGGCGGCGCTCAAGCGGGCCGGCGTGCCCCCGGCCCGGTGAAACGGCGAGGCCGCCGGCGGGATGGCCGCGGGGCGCGCCTATGGATAAACCATCACCGCCGCTTGATCCGGGTCGTGCCCTTCTGGGCATCGTAGGCAAACGACTTCTTTACCAGGACTTGCCGGTGCGATAGAATTTTTCCGCGTAGTGGAAGGGGCCACCGTGGCTAACTCTAAAGACCTAGTTCTCAAGATCGAGGCGTATTCTCCGGGCACGATGCCGATGGCTCGTCTCGCAGAGTATATGGCTGAATTGGCGATGCTCTTAGGCGAAAAGAGCAGCGTCCATTTCGTGCGTCTCCGTTCTGGTAGCACTCAACTCGTTCACCGCGTTGATAGCGAAGCCTTTCCAAAAGTGATAGAGAGGTTGCGTCTCGTAAAGACCGGAACTGGGCCAAGCGAGGCGCAACACGCTGCAACCGAAATCGACAAGAAATTAGCCGCAGACAATACTTCTGGCGTTTTGATGGAGGCAACCGGTGCCGAGATCATTCCGTTTCCAGGCGTCAATCGACTCACTGAGCCTGAGTTTGGGCCCTTCAATGAGGCTGGTTCAATTGACGGAATCGTGTTTCGGGTTGGTGGTCAGACGAAGATGGTCCCAGTTCTCCTCCAGACCCGTATCGGCTATGAGCCCCACTGCCACGCTACAAGAGATATTGCAAGGGAACTCGCCAAACATATCTTCGGTCCAGAGTTACGTTGCTCTGGCATCGGAAGATGGTATCGGGATAAGGCCGGAAAATGGGAAATGCGAAATTTCACAATTTCTGATTTCACGATCCTCGACAGCCGACCGTTGCCTGAGGTGCTGGCGGAACTTCACGCAGTTGAGGGTAGTGGGTGGCGCGATATAGCCGATCCCTGGTCAGAATTGTCAAGCCTTCGTTCCGATCCTGAGGCCGAGTACTAGTGGCCCTGTTTGACGCTAACATCCTGCTGCTGCTTCTTGACTCGACTTTACCGGCGCCACTTGAAAGGGCGACTCACAAACCAGTCGCGGGCGTTGAAAAGCGAATAATGCATCTCGTAAACACCCTTCAGGGTAACGGCATAAAGATCATCGTCCCGACTCCTGCTCTCGCCGAAGTGTTGACACGGGCGGAGCGCGCGGGCGCAGATTATTTCACGAAAATCAATCGCTCATCCGCGTTCAAGATTGAATCGTTTGAGATAAGGGCGGCCATTGAATTAGCTCGAATGACAGCCGCTGCAATCAAGGCGGGGGACAAAAGAGAGGGCGTCGCCGCATCATGGAATGAAATTAAGTTCGACCGCCAGATAGTAGCGATAGCAAAAATTAACAAAGTTTCGACCATTTATTCCGATGACGAGAATTTGAAGACATTTGCTGTTGCTCAAGGAATCGCAGTCGTGAGCGTCGGTGAACTTCCGTTGCCACCCGAGGACGCGCAAGGAGCGTTTGCGTGGGATGTCTTGCAAGGTGACGAAGAACCCGAAGAAGAGTAGGATGCCAAGTCAGCGCCGCCGCTTCATCGAAGCCGCCCGCGAGGCCGAATGCGGCGAGGGTGAGGTCGTGTTCGACCGCGCCATAAAGCATATTGCCAAGGCCCCGCCGAAGCCCAAGAAGAAGCCCTTGAAAAAAGCCAACGGCTGAGCGTCGTGGTAGATCATTCCCAATATAAGTTCAGCGTCACCGTTCTCACCACAAGACCTAGCGGTTGTTGGCTGCCTCCGGGCGCTAGCCCAATTCAGCCAGAAGTCCGGGAACAATCGTGTCCCCTGGGGAAACACTAAGGACGCAGATTGGAGACGGGACGGGACGAAAGTTACATTCCGCTTTTCGTCCCCGGCCTATCGCGATGGGTTTGAAGCGGAGATTGGGAGATTGCTATCCGGCGATCTCTGGTCCGTAGTTTCGCGGAATGATGACGATCCTGCTAAGCCGACTTAGCTTCGCGTATTTGTCAACTATATAAACGCTCTAAAATTAGGCCGCCAGCAGGGTAACTGCGAGCAGGGCCTGCGGACATGCCATCACCGCCGCTTGATCCGGGTCGTGTTGCTTTTGAACCACTCCCCAAGGGCGTCCTCGCCGATGTTTCCGGCGGCAAGCTCGACGATGACGTTGACCTCTTCCGCCTCGTCGGGATCGAAGTCGTAGCCGTTGAGGTACAGATAAGCGCGCGCCGCCAGCAGCCCGGCCCGCTTGTTGCCGTCGACGAAGGGATGGTTGCGGATGATGCCTGAGCAATAAGCCGCCGCCAGATGGTGGATGGTCGGCTTGCCGGCATAGGCGAACACGCTCTGGGGATGGGCCACGGCCGATTCCAACAGGGCCTCGTCGCGCACGCCGGCGGCGCCGCCGAATAGGGTCAGCGATTCCTCGTGTATGGCCCGGACCATTTCCATGGTCAGCCATCCGGGCTCTTTCATCGCTTGGCGAGTTGGCGGAGCGCGTTCCTGTGGCGGCGCATGTAATCCCGGTTGGCCTCGACCACCTTGGCGAAATCGGGTTCATAAGGCGTCAGCCTGACCCCGTCGGGGGTGCGGACCCAGAACACCTCATCGCCCTCGCCGACGCCAAGCTCGCTGATAAGCTGCTTCGGCAGGACGATACCGAAAGAGTTGCCGATTTTCCTGACCTTCAGCTTTCCCGACATGGCCTCAACCCCGCCTTTCCAAAGGATAGCCGCACTCATCGGCGCCAAATGTTATAACTTTAGTATAATTCATCGCGCGCGCAATTACCAGGGAAAAGGACGGTCACGGAACGCCGGGAACCCCTCCCCCTATCCGCAACGGCCCAAGCTAGCGCCCGGCGTTCACCTTCTTGATCCACGCCGCGATCGCCGCCACCACCTTGTCCTCGATGCCGAAATACCCGTGCGGGGACAGGGCTTGGCATTCGTCCGATACGGGTTGGTTGCCGCCCTCGAAAATCAGCAGTTCCTTCCTCGGCGCGTTTTCGAGCCAGCCCATCAGCGCCTCCATGTCGTCATAGGGCGTCACGTAGCAGTCGTCGTCCTGGTGATGCACCACGAGTGTCGGCACCCGGATCGCCTTGAGATCGACCTGGCGCAACGAATCGGCCATTCGCCTGCTGAGCCGGGTCACCGACGAGGTCAACACGATCCCCGCCGGGCCGTCTTGTTGCAGGCGGGCGGCGCCGTGGGCGGCCGAAAGCGTGCCCCGGCTGGTGCCGATCAGCCACACCGGCGCCGCCGCCTGTTGCCGCAGATAGGCCATCACCGCCGCGATGTCTTTGGCGTGTTCCTCGCCGATGCGAAAATCCCGGAGACTGTCCCGCTGCCGGTCCGAAGGCGCGTCGATGACGGCGACCAGGAACCCCTCGGCGGCGAAGAGCCGGCGGCTGCGGACCAGGAAGTTGTTCTTCATGCGGCGGATGCCGTCATCCCTGATCTTGAGCTTGCCGCCACCACCGGCGAACAGGATGACGCTCGCCGCCGGCGCGCCGGCCGGGCGAAGGATGACGAAGGACTGGGTCACGCCGTCCCGGGTCGGGATCCTGACGACTTCCTCTTCCGCCGCCGACGCGCCCGCCGGCGAAAGGAGTGGCGTCAGGACGAGGGAGCACAGGACGAGGATCAAAATGGGGTTCCGGCCGTTCATCGAAAATTCACCGATTTTCTCTGCTATGGATGCACCAAGCACTTGGCAAACCGAATTGATGGCGGCATTGTGCCGCCAAGACCTGCCTCTCGATCAGTCTAACTCCGCCTGAGCAAGTGCAATAGACCGTCACCAGGATCAACTCAACATGAAGATCGCCATACCGAGGGAACGGCGCCCCGGCGAGGCCCGGGTGGCGGCGTCGCCCGATACGGTGAAGAAATTCGCCGCCCTTGGCCTCGAGGTCGCCGTCGAGACCGGCGCCGGCGACGGCGTCTCGATCGCCGACGCGGTGTTCGCCGAGGCCGGCGCCGCCATCGCCGACGGCGAAGCCGCCGCGCTCGGCGACGCCGATATCGTTCTCAAGGTCCAGCGCCCCTTGTTCGGCGACAATGATGAGCCCGACGAGCTTTCGCTGATGAAACGGGGCTGCCTGTTGATCGGGCTGCTGGCGCCCCTCGGCAGGCGCGCCGACGCCGACGCCTACGCCCGCCACGGCGTCACCGCCTTCGCCATGGAGCTCCTGCCGCGCATCAGCCGCGCCCAGTCGATGGACGCGCTGTCGTCGCAAAGCAACCTCACCGGCTATCGCGCCGTGCTCGACGCCGCCTACGAATTCGGCCGGGCGTTTCCGATGATGATGACCGCCGCCGGCACCGTGGCGCCGGCCCGCGTCGTCGTCTTCGGCGCCGGCGTCGCCGGGCTGCAGGCCATCGCCACCGCCAGGCGCCTGGGCGCCATCGTCTCCGCCTTCGACGTGCGCGCCGCCGTCAAGGAGCAGGTCGAGAGCCTCGGCGCCACCTTCATCGAGGTCGCGCCGGAGGAGGGGGAGGAAGGCGAGACGGCGGCGGGCTATGCCCGCGAGATGGGCGAAGAGTACCAACGCCGCCAGGCCGAGGTGATCCGGGAGGTCCTCGAGAAACAGGACATCGTGATATGCACGGCGCTGATCCCGGGCCGGCGGGCGCCGGTGCTGATCACCGAGGAGATGGTGAAAGGCATGAAACCGGGCTCGGTCATCGTCGATCTCGCGGTCGAGGCCGGCGGCAACTGCGAGGGCAGCGAGTTGGGCAAGGTGGTGAAGAAACATGGCGTCACCATCGTCGGCCACGCCAACGTGCCGAGCCGCATCGCCGTCGACGCGAGCGCCCTTTATGCCCGCAATCTCTTGAACTTCGTCACCCCGCTGATCGACGAGGAGACCAAGGCGCTGAAGATCGACTGGGAGGACGAGATCATCAAGGGCGCGCTCCTGACCCGCGACGGCAAGGTCGTCCATGGGGCGCTAACCGAGGAAGGGAATGGGTGATGGAACCCGCGACCGCCATTAAGGACGCCGGGATGGCCGCCGCCGGGGGCCCCGATCCCTTCGTGCTTGGCCTCACCGTCTTCGTGCTGGCGGTGTTCGTCGGCTATCACGTGGTCTGGCGGGTCACGCCGGCGCTGCATTCGCCGCTGATGTCGGTGACCAACGCGGTGTCCTCGGTGATCATCGTCGGCGCCCTGATCGCCGCCGGGCCGGCCGAGTTGAACCTCTCGAAGGTCATGGGCCTGGTGGCCGTGGTGCTGGCCTCGATCAACATCTTCGGCGGCTTCATCGTCACCCAGCGCATGCTGCGGATGTTCAAGAAGAAGGAACCGCCGGAGGCAGGGAAGTGACCGAAAACCTCGCGGCGTTCGCCTATCTCGCCGCCTCCATCTGCTTCATCCTGGCGCTCAAGGGCTTGGCGTCGCCGGAAACGGCGCGGACCGGCAACCTGTCCGGCGTCATCGGCATGGTGATCGCCATCGGCACCACCCTACTGATGCCCGATGTGCTGAGTTACGGCACCATCTTCGCCGGCGTCGTCATCGGCGGCGCCATCGGCACCTTCATCGCGCTGCGCATCCAGATGACGGCGCTGCCGCAACTGGTCGCCGCCTTCCACAGCCTGGTCGGC
>JADFJG010000087.1 GCA_022566265.1 Pseudomonadota bacterium
CGATCAGCTTGACCCAATTGAACGCGGTGTCCGCCTTGCGCCCGGTGATGAAGAAGCCGTCGCGCTCGTTTATCTGGGCGAAGTGGACGATGTCCGACGACCGGCCCTTTCCCATCGCCTCCCAGCTCGCCGACACCGCCGACTGGACCACATGCACCGAGCCGTCATTCAGCGCCTCGCGCACCGTTCTTTCGGGCGTGGCGACGGAATGGCTCGGCTCCAAACCTTCCTCCTTCAGGAAGCCGGCCGAGATGGTGGAGATCAGCGGGCTGTAGAACGCCGAGAAACGCGAAAACATGATGTTGATCCGGGCCATGGTGTTCCTATCCCCTGTCTTGCAGGTATGATTTTTGATCGCCCAGCGAGTCCTTGCGGCCAGGCGCCGCCGCGATGCCGGCGTATCACCAGAACGTCCGCGTTTCGACGATCATTTGTATCATCCTTCGCTGTCGGCGGGTACCGCGATATGCCGGCACGACGATAGGCTCAAAGCTGCTTGAGAAGGGTCACGAAACGGTCAAGCGGCGCCGGATCGCGGGCCAGGCCGAGGGAGGCCGAGAAGTGCCCCTGGGGCCTCAGGAAAAGGTTGTCCTCGGGCACGGCCCACTTGCGGACAAGGTCCTCACCGCCGGCGAACGGCGTCACATTGTCGACGGTGCCAAGGAGGACGACGATCCTTTCGCCGCCGAGGGCGGGCTTGGCGACGGGCTCGACCAACGGCGCCCAGCGGGAGACGGCGTTTCGATCCCAGCCTTCGGCCGCCAGCGCCGCCGGCAGTCCGAGGCCGTCCATCAGGCGGCTATCGAACGTCACTTCCGTGACCGCGCCCGAGGTGGTGAGCAAAAGGACGGCGTCGGGCCGCATGGCGGCGGGCCAGTCGCGCGCCGCCACCGCCGCCAACTGTGCCGTAAGCGCCCCTAGACTCAAGCCGCCGATGGCGACCGGTCCGGAGCCGGTCTGGCGCGCCCAGGCCGTGAGGAGGCCAAGCTCGATCACATGGGCGTGGAGATAGTCGATGAACCCCAGGGGCCCGCGGGCAAGCACGGGCTCGCCGCCATAGCTGCCCGGATGCATGCGGCGGCCGTGCCAGGGCCCTTCGGGGCGGATCAGACGCAAACCGGCGCCGCCAAGGACGCCGATGGGATCGGCGAGATGGCGCCAGAACTCAGGTTCCATGGCGATGCCGTGGGTGAAGATCAGGCTCGGCGATCCGGCTTCCCCCTTGGGCGCGTTGACCCGGGCCCAGGCGGTGCCGCCGACGCCCGGCGCCGGCGTCGGAAAGCGCAGCCAGAACTGCTCTCCCCCGCCAACCGCCATCGGCCGGGACCGTTCGATCGCCGGCGGCGGATCGGGCGGCGCGAAGGCCAGCTCCGGCGCCCCTAGACGCCGCCCATGACGCCGCTCGACCTGCGGGGGAGGGGCGACCGCCCATTTCACCGGGCCGATGCCGGCCGCGAGTTTAAGCGGGACGAAGCCAAGGCGTGACGCCATCAGGGCATGGGCCGCCCCGTGGCGCGCCGCTTCCGAGGCGATAAGACGTTGGGGCGACGGCGGCTCCGGGCCGAAGAAATCCGCCTCCCACCGGGCCGCCGCCGCCTCATAGGCCGATAATTTGCGCCCGACCCGCGAAATCGCCCGTCTTGTCACCCGCTTCGTCAGGGGCCCCGGTTTGGCGTCGGACCCCAGCGCGTCCCGGAACCGCTCGGGCACGCCATCGGCGACAAGCGCCGCCGCCCAAGCCCGCGACAGGGGACAGTACATGCCGGCGATGGCGGGAATCGCCAAACGGTCGAACCAGGGCCGGAAGACAAGATCGGCGACGGGGCTCCGAAGCAGCCGGTCAAGAACGCCGCTCACCCGACCGTGCCTCCGCCCGCCTGTGCGGCCAGGCTCCGCCGAAGCGAGGCTTCGCCCAGGCGAGCCGACCCAGGCTCCGCCGGAGGCTTCGCCGAGGCGAGAGCCGCTTCGGCGTGGCGAAGGCCCGCGCGCGAGCTCATGCCGTCAGCCTCAGACCGGGTTTCGCTTTATGAGCTCGCGCGCGATGATGATCCGCTGGAGCTCGTTGGTGCCCTCGCCGATGGCGAGCAGCGGCGCGTCGCGGTAGTAGCGCTCGAGGTTGTATTCGGTGGAATAGCCGTAGGCGCCGTGGATGCGCATCGCCTCGAGGCTGTTCTTGAGCGCCACCTCGGAAGCGAACAGCTTGGCCATGCCGGCCTCCATGTCGGCGCGTTGCCCAGAATCGTACACCCTGGCCGCTTTTTCGACCAGCAACCTCGCCGCTTCCACCCCCGTCGCCATGTCGGCGAGCTTGATCTGGATCGCCTGGTGCTCGCAGATCGGCTTACCGAAGGTCTTGCGCACTTGCGCATAGGCGAGGGACTCGTCCAGGCAGGCTTGAGCGATGCCGACGCCCCGGGCCGCCACGTTGATGCGCCCGAGCTCCATGCCGGCGAGGATCTGTTGCAGGCCCCTGCCCTCCTCGCCGCCGATCAGGTTATCCGCCGGCACCCGGCAGTCCTCGAACACCATTGAGCCGGTGTCGATGCCGCGATAGCCGAGCTTGTCGAGCTTGCTGACCGAGATCCCGTCGCCCTTTTCGACCAGCAGGAGGCTCATCCCCTTATGCGGCGGGTCGGTGCCGGGATCGGTCTTGACCAGCACCGCGATGATGTGACCGTAAATCGAGTTGGTGATCCACATCTTGGCGCCGTTGATGACGTAGTCATTACCGTCCCTGACCGCGCGGGTGGTGATGGCCTGGAGATCGGTGCCGCAGTCCGGTTCGGTCAAGGCGACGGCGCCCCTGAGCTCGCCGCTGGCGAAGCGGGGAAGGTAGCGTTGCTTTTGCTCCTCGGTGCCGAAGCGTTCGACCACCGCCGCCATGATCAGATGGGCGTTGAAGATGCCGGCCACCGACATCCACGCCGCCGAGACCCGCTCGACGATCCTGGCGTAGGTCACGGCGCCGAGGCCGAGGCCGCCATATTCCGGCGCCACGGTGGCGCCGAACAGGCCAATCTCCTTCATCTTCTCGACGATTTCGATGGGATAGGCGTCGGCGGCCTCGAGATCATGGGCGACGGGCTTGACGTCGCGGGCGATGAAACGATCGATGCTATCGAGGATCAGTGATTCTTGCTCGTCGGTCATCGGCCGCGTCCGCTCAATCCCCGCCCGCCGCCGCCTTGAGCGGTTTGGCGGGTCCGCCCCGGGTCAGGCGCAGCACCCGGGAGATATCTTCGGCGTCCTCGAGCGCGTCCAGCCCCTCGGCCAGACGATCGATGGCCTCGGGCGCCAGGCAGGGGCCGAGGAGCGCGTCGAACTTCGCCCTCAGTTCCGCCGCGTCCGGGAAGTTCTCCGGCTCGCCCTTGGGCACGGCGACGAAGGTCTCGAAGGTCCCGGATTTGGTGGAGACACGGGCGGCGCCGCTCATTTGGCGGGGAAACTCCGCCTCGGCCCGGGGATCGACAATGCAGCGCACCCGTTTGCAAAGCGCCAACGTCTCGGGATCGCCGAGGTGGCGCCCATAGTCGTCCCAGTCCAACCCGCCCTGGCGCAACACGACGGCGGCGACAAAAGCCATGGAGAACTGGCCCTCGACCACGTTCCTCGGGTTCTGTTTGACCTCTTCCGGACCGCCAATAATGTTCCAGCCGGTGCGCGGCAGGCCGATCTCGACCGCTTCGATCTCCTCGGGATCGATGTCGTTGGCGGCGCCGAGCTCGATCAGGGCGTCGAGCGCCGCATGGGCGTAACGACAGCAGGGGTAGGGCTTCACGGCGATGGCCATGGTCTCGTAAACAGACCCCAGCCCTTCCGTCGCCTTTTCCATCGCCGGCTCGGGCGCGTAAGAGCGCAGGAACCCGGCCTTGCCCTCTATCGGCTCGGCGGCGCCGGTGAACCCCTCGCGCGCGAGAGTGGCGGCGATCAGGCCGTTCATCGCCGCGTAGCCGACCTGGAACCGCTTGGTCCAGGCGCCGCCGAGTACGAACTGCACCGATCCCGCCGCCTGGCTGAGGGCGATGCCGAAGGCATGGGCCACCTCGTCGGCGGTGAGGGCGAAGACGCGGGCGGCGGCGGCGGCGGCGCCGAACGCGCCGCAGGTGGCCGTCGGATGAAAGCCGCGGACGTAATGATCCTTCGGCACCAGGGCCAGACTCAGGCGGATCTGGACCTCATATCCGGCGACGATCGCGGCGATGACGTCGCGCCCCTTGGCGCCCGTCATCTCCGCCGCCGCCAATGCCGCCGGCACGATCGGCGCGCTCGGATGGAGCGAGGCGGGCGCATGGGTGTCGTCGAAATCGAGGGAATGGGCCAGGGTGCCGTTGATGAGCGCGGCGCCGGTCGGCGTGTAGCCGGACTCCTCACCGATCACGCTGGCCTTGCCACCCGCAAGACCAAGGCTGTCGGCGGCGGCCAGCAGGCTCGGCGTCGACTCGGCGTCATGGTGGGCGCGGAGCGCGATGCCGACGGTGTCCATGAGGAGCAGCTTGACCCGCGAAGCGACCCCATCGGGCAGGCGGTCATAGCCGATGCCGGCGACGAATTCGGATATCTGGCGGGTGATCCCTGCCATCGGAGATTCTCCCGACCCAAATCAAGGGCCGTTCCTTGCGGGGTTCCCCGCGGCGCGCAGGCGCACGACCTACAAGGGGAAACCCTATCGCCGGCGCAGCTTGGGATCGAGGACGTCGCGAAGGGCGTCGCCGAAGAGGTTGAAGCCGAACACCGCGAAGGTGATCGCCAGGCCCGGGAAGACGGCGATCCAGGGCGCGCTTTCGGCGTATTCCTCGGCCCCGCCCTGGAGCATGAGGCCCCAAGCCGCGGTCGGCTCCTGGACGCCCAGGCCGAGATAGGAAAGCGACGCCTCGAGCAGGATCGCCTGGCCGACGAAGGCGGTGACCATGATCAGATAGGGCGCCATGACGTTGGGCACCATGTGGCACAGGATGATTCGGGCGTGGCTGTAGCCGAGCGCGCGGGCGGCGTCGATGTAAGGCATCTCGCGGATGGCCAGGGCGCTCGAGCGGACCACGCGGGCGCAGTTGGGAACGAACGGGATGGTGATGGCGATGATCACGAGCAACACGTCGTTCTCGACCTTTTGGCCGAAGATCGCCACCAGCGCCAGCGCCAGGATGATCAACGGGAAGGCCATGAAGACGTCCATGACGCGCTGGAAGATGAGGTCGAAGCGGCCGCCGAAATAGGCGCTGGAGACGCCGAGCACCAAGCCCAACGTGGCGCCGATGAAGGCGGCGACGAAACCGATGATAAGCGCGGTCTGGGCGCCGTAGATGATGCGCGAGAGGATATCCCGGCCGAACTGGTCCGTGCCCAGGTAGTGCTCCGCGCCGGGCGCGATGTGCATATCCTCGAACGCGTTCAACTCCGGGTCGTAAGAGGTCAGGAAGTCGGCGAACACGGCCATGAAGATCATCACCAGGACGATGAACAGACCCGCCGCGCCGAGGGGCTGGCGGCGGACCAGATCGGCCGCGATCACGCCCAGCGGCGGGCGCTCGGCGAGATCCTCGAGTCGGGAGTCGATCTGTATGTCGGGCGCGGCCATCGAAAATGTCTCCTAGGAATACCGGATGCGGGGATCCAGCCAGGCGTATAAAAGATCGACCAGGAAATTCACTAACACGAACACCGCCACCACCACCATGACCAGCGCCTGGGTCAACGTGTAGTCGGTGTTGAGGACCGATTCGACGAACAGCTTGCCGAGGCCGTTGAGGTTGAAGACCTGCTCGGTGACGACGAGCCCGCCCATGAGGAAGGCGAACTCGATGCCGACCACGGTGACCACCGGCAACAGGGAGTTCTTCAGCGCGTGGCGATTGATGATGATCTTCTCGAGCAATCCCTTGGCCCGCGCCGTGCGCACGTAGTCCTCGCGCAACACCTCGAGCAGCGCCGAACGGGTCATCCGCGTCGCCACCGCCGAGTAGCGGTAGCCGGTGGCCAGCGCCGGCCAGATCAGCATCGAGAGGTTGTAGCCCGGGTCTTCCCAGATCGGAACGTACACGATCGGCGGCATCCAGGCCTCGCCCAGAAATGCCTGGGTGCCGATGAGGAGGAACAGGATGATGAGGATGCCGAGCCAGAACGACGGCATGGCGATGCCGGCGATGGAGAACCCACGCACGACATAGTCGATCCAGGTGTCCTGCTTGACCGCCGAGAGGGTGCCGAGAGGAATGGCGATCAATACGGACGCGACCGTCGCCATGATGGCGACCTGGAGCGACAGCTCGAAGCGCAGGCCGATCTCGTAGCCGATAGGCTGTCCCGTCCACATCGAGGTGCCGAGGTCGAAGATGACGAACCCCCACATGAAATCGACGAATTGCAAAAATATCGACTTGTCGATGCCGATGCCGGCGCGGCATGTCGCGAGCGCCGACTCGTCGACGTAGCCTCCCTCGCCCACCATCCTGAGCTCGCAAATGTCGCCCGGAATGAAGCGCAATAGGAAAAAGACGAACACCGCCGCGCCGAGCAAGGTCGGGACCATCAACAGGACGCGCTTGACGATGTACTGGTACATTCATTGACCCCCGGCATAGCCCTCCCGGCGGCCCGCCCGGCGCGCGATTGCGCGACGGACGGGCCCCACGAGGCCGTTACTTAGCCGAGAGAAGCGGCTCTTCCAACCAGATATTCGCCAGATCGAGGTTCAGGTAGTGACTGGGACTGGTCTTCCACCCCTTCACCGCCGTCCGGTGCAGGATGATCCGGTACCACCACAGCGTGATGAACTGATACGCCTTCTCATCAAGCCCGCGCTTCTCGAACTTGCGCATGATCCGGCGTTGCTCCGCCGGGTCGCCCGACCGGTTCATCTTGTCGAACATTGCGTCCATTGTCGCGTCCTGGAAGCCGGCGTACTGGTTGCTCGCTATGGTGTCGGACTGGAACTTGGAGACATCGAGCAGCGGGTTGACGATCGACTGGCAGTTGAAGTCCATCGACACGTCGAAGTCCTTCTTATTGCGCAACGTCGCATAGAAGGGCCCGGTAGGCTGGACCCTTTGTTTCACCTTGAGGCCGATCTTTTTCCACTGACCGATCATCCAGGTGCCGACGACCTTGTAAGGCTGGTCGACGCCGCGGTTGTGGAAGACGAATTTGAGGTTCGATTGGCCCGCTTCCTTGAGCAGCCGTCTCGCCTCGGCCCGCGACTTCTCGAGGTCCGGCCAGTAGCCGGCGATCTGTTCCAACTCCTTCTTGGTCGCCGCCAGGGGATGGCCCGGGAAGACGATACCGCCGACCGTCTTGACGATGGCGATCTTGGACAGGTACTTGGACCCACCCCAACGGTCGAGGGCAAGGGAAAGCGCCCGGCGCACGCGAACGTCGTCGAAGGGCTTCACCTTGTTGTTGGGGGTCATGAACAGGGCGCAGTTCCAGTCGCTCTCCTGGACGGTGAGCTTCTTGCCCAGCGCCTTCACCAGATCGTCACGCATCTTCGGCGGGAAACCACGGAACTGGATGTAGGCGCGCCCGCCGCGAATCGCTTGCATGTTGATCGAATACTTCTTGGCGAAGACGGCCTCGGTGCCGTCGAGATAGGGCTGGCCCTTCCAATAATAGGCCTCATTGCGCTCGGCCTTGATGTGAGATCCCACCTGCCATTCGACGAACTTAAACGGCCCCGTGCCCAGAACGTACTTCTCGTACCAGTGCATGTCGGTATCGAGGATCTTCTTGGCGTAGACGAAGTTGTAAGGCAGCGCCAGCGCCGGAATGAAGGCGCCCGAGGGATATTTGAGTTTGAACACCAACGTGAAATCGTCGGGCGCGGTGACGCTTTCGACCATGGAAAAGAACGCCTTGCGGTTGCTGATGACGCCCTTCGGCGGGTCAATGAGCTTCTTGAAGGTGGCGACGAGGTCATGCGCGTTGAGCTCGGTGCCGCCGATGGCCTTGCTCCATTTCGCGGTCTCGGCCGGTGTATTTTTGGTGACGTTCACACGATGCCACTTGACGCCCTTCTTGATCTTGAAGGTGTACTTCAAGCCGCCGTCGGTCGGCTTGGGCACGTCGCCGACGCACAGGTCGCACTTGAAATCCGTCGTCGACGCCGGGTTGGACGGGTTGACCCGGAGCAGGACGCTGTAGAACTGCGCGAACGGGTGAATCGTCCCGAAGGTCGATTCGCGGTGGGCGTCGGCGCTTGGCGGGTTGGACGGGATGATGTATTTCAGGATTCCGCCGCGATTCTGCGCCGCCGCATCGGAGCCGGCGCCCGAGGCGACGAGGGCAAACCCCGCCGCCAGAGCGATGGCTATTTGGCTATAGACCTTGGTCATTTTAGATTCTCCTTCCCTGTGTTTCATTGAGGAACTTCTTCGTTCCCTCGTAATGCAGCCGCCTCCGACCCGAGAGGCGATCACACCTCCGTGCAGGCCACCCAGTGGCCCGGTTTGATTTCCCGAAGCTCGGGAACCACGCTCCGGCATCCCTCCACCGCCAGGGGACACCTGGGGTGGAACACGCATCCGCTTGGCGGATTTATCGGACTCGGCACCTCGCCTTTCATGACCTTGTGCTCCCGTTTGCTCTCGATTTCCGGGTCCGGAACCGGGACCGCCGCCAGTAGTGCCTGAGTGTAGGGGTGAATGGGGTTGTCGTAAAGCTCGTCGCACTCGGCGAGCTCGACTATTTTTCCGAGATACATCACCGCCACCCGGTGACAGAGGTGGCGGACGACGCTCAAATCATGGGCGATGAAGAGATAAGTGAGGCCGAATTCGTCGCGCAAATCCTCCAGCAGGTTGATGACCTGGGCCTGGATCGAGACGTCGAGCGCCGAGACCGGCTCGTCGCAGATGATGAATTCCGGGTTGAGCGCCAGCGCCCGCCCGATCCCCACCCGCTGGCGCTGGCCGCCGCTCATCTCATGGGGGTAACGGTCGGCGAATTTGGGGTCGAGGCCGCAGATCGACAGGAGCTCGGCGACCCGCGCGTGGCGCTTGTCGGCGTCCGGCTCGATGCCATGGACGCGCATGGGCTCGCCGATGATCTCACCGATCTTCATCCTCGGATTCAGCGAACTGTAGGGATCCTGGAATATGACCTGGATCTTCTGGCGAAGGGCGCTCAATTCGCGCCGGTCGAGCTCGGCGATGTTCACCCCATCGAAGAAGATTTGGCCTTCCGTGGCCTGTTCGAGCTGGAGGATGCACCGCCCGGTGGTGGTTTTGCCACAACCCGACTCGCCGACCAGGCCGAAGGTCTCGCCCTTGCGGATATGGAAGCTTATGCCGTCGACCGCCTTCACCTCGGCCACCTTCCTGGTGAACACGACGCCCTCGGAGATGGGGAAGTACATCTTGAGCCCCTTCACCTCGAGAATGGGCTCGTTCCCGACCACGCTGGAGACGGTCACGGCTTCCGTTCTCTCGGGAGCGCTGACGACGCTCATGACGCCGCCGGCGCCGGCTGGCTGAGTTTGTCCTTCTGCCAGCAAGCGGAATATTGCCCGCCGCCGACTTCTTCCAGCGGCGGGATTTCCCGCGTGCATATGTCCTCGGCGAAGCGGCAGCGCGGGCGGAAGGCGCAGCCTTGATCGAGAAGCGTGAGATCGGGCGGCTGACCCTCGATGGGCACCAGCTTGGTCCCCCGCTTGTGGTCCAGCCTGGGCACCGATGCCAGCAGTCCGATGGTGTAGGGATGAGACGGGTTGTGGTAGATCTGCCGGGCGGACCCTTTCTCGACGATCTTGCCGGCATACATCACGTTGACCTTATCGGCGTAGCGCGCCACCACGCCCAGATTGTGGGTGATGATGATGAGGGCGACGCCGAGGCGCCGGGTCAGATCCTTCATCAGTTCGAGGATTTGCGCCTGGATCGTCACGTCGAGCGCCGTCGTCGGCTCGTCGGCGATGATCAGCTTGGGCTCGCAGCTCAGCGCCATGGCGATCATCACCCGCTGGCGCATGCCGCCGCTGAAATGGTGGGGATATTGTTTCAGCCGCCGCTCGGCATCGGAAATTCCGACCATGCCCAGCAACTCCACCGCCCGGGCGTCGGCTTCCTGGCGATCGATCCCCATATGCTGTTCGAGTGTTTCGGTGATCTGACGCCCGATGGTGAGCACGGGATTGAGCGACGTCATCGGCTCCTGGAACACCATGGCGATTTCGTGGCCCCGCACCTTGCGGATTTCCACGTCGCTCAACTCCAGGAGATTCCTGCCCATGAAGAGGATCTTGCCGCCGACGATCTTGCCCGGCGGATCGGGAACGAGGCGGAGGATCGATAGGGCGCTCACCGACTTGCCGCAGCCCGATTCGCCGACGATGCCGACCGTCTCTCCCGCTTCGATGTCGTAAGAAACCCCGTCCACCGCCTTGACCGTGCCGGCGGTGGTGAAAAACTGGGTCCTCAGATCCTCTAATTCGAGCAGTTTTGCCACTCGTCCTCCCCGAAATCACCCATCGGCTTCAGCCGATTGATTATGCGCATGGGACGGTAGATACCCCCTGTTGAAAAGTCAAACGCCTTCACCGGCCGCCGCGGTTCCGAAAGCGTTGCCGACAAAGAGACCATTGAAGCTCCGCTAGATGTGGAGTCTCATGACGTTGTTCACGTCCAAGCCTGATCGGCTAATGGGTGTCTTTCCTTTTATCCCGGCGTGAGGGCGATGCCAATTGTAATGATGCAGCCAGTAGGGCAGTTCCTGCTTTCGCTGGTCTGACGTTCGATACGCTCTGGCATAGGCCCACTCCCGGAGGGATGATTGGATGAAGCGTTCGGCCTTGCCGTTTGTCTTCGGCGTGTAGGGTTTGGTGCGGATGTGCTTGAGGCCGAGCCTCTTGCAGGCGTCCCTGAACGCATAAGACCTGTAGCACGATCCATTGTCGGTCATGACCCGTTCGACGGTGATGTCGAAGCGCGCATACCAGGCGACGGCGGCCTGCAGGAAGGCGACGGCGCTTTCCTTTTTCTCGTCGAGCATGACGTCGGCGCAGCCGAGGCGGGAATGGTCGTCGATACAGACGTGGACGTATTCCCAGCCGACGCCCCGGCTGTTGCTTTGTCCGCTTCGATCGCCGGTGATGCGGTGTCCTGGCTGGTTGAAACGGCCCAGTTTTTTGATGTCGATATGGATCATCTCTCCGGGTCTCGCGCGCTCGTATCGGCGCACCGGCTCGGCGGGGTCCAGGTCGCGCCAGCGGTTGAGGCCGTGGCGGGTCAGGATCCGCCCGACGGTGGCTCGGGAAACGCCGGTCTCGGCGGCGATCCGATGGTAGATGCGCCGCTCCTTGCGAAGGGCCACGACCCGCGCCTCGATGCCGTCAGCCGTTCTCGCGGGGCTGGCGTTCGGCCTGGAGGAGCGGTCCCGCAGCCCGCCAACCCCTTCCGCCCGATGACGCCGCCGCCACTTGTAGACGGTGCTGGCGCTGACGCCCATGGCCGTGGCCACGTCTTGGGGGTGTTCTCCGCGCTTCAGGCGGGAGATCAAAAGCTCTCGACCTCGGGGCGTCAGGCGGGCATTCTTGTGAACGTTCATTCGGTCCTCCTCCGTGAGCTTACGTTTATGCAAACTTCAGCTTCTCAGAGTTGGATCGAATGAACAACCTGGTGAGACATCACAGCTAGGTGTAACCAACCGCGGTCACTTTATGGAACATCATCTAGATCCGCTGATCCGAGCCGGGGTGGTTGCCATGACGAACCCGGAGAATCCACGGGCTTCGAATCAGCGATATGTCATTAGCGACGTGGGCGCAAAGCTCAAGGCCCGCCGCATGAATAGCGCGGACGAGAGTGAGAACGAGGACTAAGAATGGCGCGAAGCAAGTCGGATCGCCAGACCGGTCGGCTCTTCCGGAACGCATCGGGGCAGGACGAGTTGTTCGAGAAGTCCCGCGAGGAGGAGTTCGAAGCCCGGCGCGGCCAGCCGGTCGAGTGCCTTGGCCTAACATTCGAGAACGACGAGGCCCGCCGTGCCCACTTCCTCGGCAGGTTGAAGGAGGGACTGGAGGAGTTGCACGCCAAGTTGGGCGGAATCCCTTTCACGAGCGTTGACGATGCGGTGGCCCGGATGATGGCCGTCGAGACCTGGCCCATGGGCAAGGAGGCACGGCTTCGCGACCTCGCCGAGCGCATGCGACACGCCGAGTCATCCAAGAATCTACTGCAGCGCTGGAAGGACGAGGTCGGTTTCCCCCATGGTGAGATCGAAGACATCCTCAATCTCTCCGATCCGCCTTACTACACTGCTTGCTCCAATCCGTTCCTGGGCGAGTTCGTAAAAGCCCACGGCAAACCGTACGATCCCGATAAGCCTTACAGCCGGGAGCCGTTTGCGGTCGACGTCAGCGAAGGTAAGACACACCCCGTCTATCGGGCGCATGCCTATCACACCAAGGTGCCGCACCTAGCGATCGTGCCGTCGATCCTGCACTACACGGAGCCCGGCGACCTAATCCTCGACGGTTTCGCCGGCACCGGCATGACCGGCGTCGCGGCTCAATGGTGTGGAACGGCAGCGGAAAGCTACCGAAAATCACTCGAAACGCTGTGGGCGAAGCAAGGCCTCGGCAAGCCGAACTGGGGGCTCCGTTACACGATCCAGAACGATCTGTCGCCGTTCGCCAGCTTCATCGCCGCCAACTACAACCTCCCCTTCGACCTCGACGCGTTTGCCAAGGACGGCCGCGCGCTGCTCGACGATGTCGAGAAGGAGCTCGGCTGGATGTACGAGACCCTGCACTCCGACGGCGAGACCAAGGGGCGGATCAGGTACACCGTCTGGAGCGAGGTGTTCAGTTGCCCGGAATGCGCCGGTGAGGTTGTGTTTCTCGAAGTGGCTTTGGACGAGACAAGTGGCAAGGTTAGAGGCACATTCCCGTGCCCCAATTGCGATGTTGAGCTAAACAAGGATAGGTTGGAACGCGTGTTCGAATCCGGCGTCGACGCGGCCACCGGACAGTTGTGGAAACATGTCACCTTCAGACCATCGCTGATCCGATATACGGTGGACGGCCGAGTATTTGAAAAGCAACCAGACGCTGATGATCGGAAGCTTCTTCGACGCATCGCTGAACTTCCGCTTCCATCGGAAGTTCCGACGAACCGGCTGCCTATCGAGGACATGTATCACGGCTCACGTCTAGAGCCAAAGGGCATCACCCATATTCACCATTTTTTCCTCCCCCGCCCAACGCTTGCACTGGCGGCATTGTGGCGCCGGGCCGACGCCCATCCCGATCCTCGCATTCGTCACATGCTTCTGTTCTTCGTGGAGCAGGCCGTTTGGGGAATGTCCATCCTCAACCGTTACAGCCCTACTCATTTCTCGCAGGTAAACCGTCAGTTGAGCGGTGTCTACTACGTGGCGTCGCAACACTCCGAGGTGAGCCCCTGGTATATCCTCGACGGAAAACTCAAGCGCCTAGTACAGGCTTTCCGCGACCTGGGGCTTTCGGAAAACACAGGCTGTATTGTTACTGCGAGTACGACAACATCGCTCGGAATTCCGAATCACACCGTCGACTACATCTTCACCGACCCACCCTTCGGAGAGAACATCTACTACGCAGATCTCAATTTCTTGGTCGAGTCCTGGCACAAGGTGCTCACCAACGCTATCCCGGAAGCCATCGTCGATCGCTTCAAGAAGAAAGGCCTTCCTGAGTACCAACAACTGATGCAGCGGTGCTTCGAGGAGTATCGGCGCGTCCTCAAACCGGGCCGTTGGATCACGGTCGTCTTCCACAATTCCAAGAACGCCGTGTGGACGGCGATCCAAGAAGCCATGCTAGCGGCCGGCTTCGTCGTTGCCGACGTCCGCACAATGGACAAGCAGCAAGGGTCCTACCGGCAGGTCACCAGCACCGCCGTAAAGCAGGACCTGATCATCTCCGCCTACAAACCGAATCGCGGGCTCGAACAGCGGTTCAAACTGGAGAACGGAACAGAGAAAGGCGCCTGGGATTTCATCCGCACCCACCTTCACCAACTGCCGGTTTTCGTGCTCAAGGATGGCCGCGTCGAGGTCATCAACGAGCGCCAACCGTACCTCCTTTTCGACCGGATGGTCGCCTTCCACGTGCTCCGCAACGTTACCGTGCCTCTGTCGGTCGGCGAGTTCCTGGCCGGTCTCGCGCAGCGGTTCCCCGAGCGCGACGGTATGGTCTTTCTCCCCGATCAGGTGGCCGTGTACGACAAAAAGCGCATGGCGGCCAAGGAGGTCGCTCAGCTGGAAATTTTCGTCATTGACGAGTCCTCGGCCATCCAATGGCTGCGACAACAGCTGAGCCGAAAACCGCAGACCTTCCAAGAAATCCATCCCCAGTTCATCCGCGAGATCGCGGGCTGGCAGAAGCACGAGAAGCTGCCAGAGCTGTCCGAGATGTTGGAGCAGAATTTCCTCTCCTACGACGGCAAGGGCGAGATCCCAAGCCGGGTCCACAGCTATCTCTCCACCAACTTCAAGGAGCTGCGCAACCTGCCCAAGGACCATCCGGGCCTGCGCGCCAAGGCCAAGGACCGCTGGTACGTCCCCGACCCCAACAAGGCCGGCGACGTGGAGAAGCGTCGCGAGCGGGTCCTTCTGCGCGAGTTCGAGGAATATCGTCAGTCGCCGCAGAAAAAACTCAAGCTCTTCCGTCTTGAGGCCGTGCGCGCCGGATTCTTCAAGGCCTACCAAGACCGTGATTATCGGACGATCATCTCGGTCGCGGAGAAAATCCCGGAGGCCGTTCTCCAAGAGGACCAGAAGCTCATGCTCTGGTACGACCAGGCGTTGACGCGCACTGGAGGCGACGCATGATCACGAAGTGGAAGGCATTCAATTTCAAATCTGTCCGCAAGGAAACTGAGCTCTCGATCGCTCCCTTGACGATCTTCGCTGGTGCGAATAGCAGCGGAAAGAGCACATTTCTTCAGTCAATTCTTCTCGTGGCGCAAACTCTTTCTCATAAGGTAAGTTCGCGCTCCGTTGTGCTTAATGGAGCGCTTGCACGCCTCGGACAATTTGATGATCTCCGCAGTGTTGAAAGCGGTGCTGATCAAATCGTCATCGGATGGACGTGCCAACCGATAGGCTATGCCCCCCCCCCGCTTCGCACCAGGCCAGCCCATCCTGTGTCTTGCGCTCGCCGATCTTCCTGTGGACCTTTCTGGCTACTGGTCGCTATGGCGAATCACGATCCACGGGGACGAAATGAACCGGCAACGGATCATGCCGCTGTTCCTGCACGATGACGGCCGCTGCCTGACGCCGGCCGCTCGCCACGTGTGGGACCAGTTGCTGACGGTGTCCCCGGACATCCGTGGCCATGTGATTGGGAAAGCTGCGGAGAACGCGTATGCAAGAACTCGCGAGGTCGCGGAAACCCAAGGGAGGTCGATCTATG
>JADFJG010000163.1 GCA_022566265.1 Pseudomonadota bacterium
CGCCGCACGAAGACGCCCGAATCGCCGTAATAAAGGCCCAACCGGCGAATGAAGGCGTAAAAGCCGGTCAGCCAGCGGGCGAAGCCGCTTGGGCCATCGAAGTGCAGGCGGAAGTTGCCGCCGACGATGCGCGGATCCGACAATGCCTCCTCGATCGCCGCAAGCCCGCCCGCCGGGAACAGCGAATCGGCATGGAGGAAGAGGAGGATATCGCCCGCCGCCGCCTCGGCGCCGGCCCTGATCTGCCCGCCCCGGCCGGGCGCCGTGACGATCACCTTGACGCCGGAGTTGAGCGCGATGGCGCCGGTGCCGTCGTCCGAACCGCCATCGGCGACGATGATCTCCGGGGGCACGGGCTGGCGCTTCAGCGTCGCCAACAGGCGGGGCAGTCTCGCGCCTTCATTGAGGGTGGGGATGATGACCGAGATCATGAACCGATTCTCCGCTTCGCCGGACGGGTGAACCGTAGCACGGGCCTACCGATCATGCGACAATCGGCCCGCCTGTGCGGCCAACGGGGAGGGGCGATGATAAGGGCCTGGATCAAGGCAATCGTGATACTGCCGGGGACGGCGCTCATATTCGTCCCGTCGCTGATCCTCTGGGGATTGTCGGGGACGGGGTTGGCGGCCGAACCCGCCGGGCCAACTGGCGCCCGGTTCTGGCTCGGTCTTCTGGCGGCGGCGGCGGGGTTCTCTTTGATCGGCTGGACCATGTTCGCGCGCATCGGCAAGGGCACGCCGGCGCCCTGGGACCCGCCGAAGGCGCTCGTCGTCCATGGTCCCTACCGCCATGTGAGAGCGGTTCTTGGTAGATAGGAATCAATTTGATGGGTGCAAATCGGCTCCTTCGGCAAGGCGCGGCGCGCGGCGCGATGCTTGAGCATCGGGCAAGCGTCGCAACGACGCCGAGGGGCCGATTTGCCCCACCGAAGGCCGGGTTCTTTTGCGCCCTGGCGTCGTTGCGAAAAGCTTGTGATGCGCTAGCATCACCGCACATTCCGCGCCTAGCCACGGCGCAAAATAATCCCGGTCAAATGGTTCCTATCTACCGAGAACCGCTCTGGCAACCCGATGATGACCGGTGTCTTCTCGACGCTCCTCGCCGAATCCCTGCTGATCGGATCCTGGGGCATCGCCGGGTGGGGGGCGGTTTTCATCACGGCTAATCTGATTTACATTCCGAATTGGGAGGAGCCGGCGCTGATCAAGAGGTTCGGCGATGATTACCGGCGATTCAAGGCGAACGTTCCCCGCTGGATCCCGGCCTGCCTTCGCCGAAGCGACCTGCCCTCCGCCCTGCGGCCCATAGCCTTCGGGCGACGGGCCGTACAACTTCGGGAGGCGGGAGCATCGGCTTCGCGCAGGCAGGCGGTCCGGCCCTGGGACGGGGCGGGCGGCGAGAAGTATCGAAACCTTTGAACCAATGGGAGAAGACGGATGACGGTTAAAACGGTGGCGGTGGTCTCCGCCGGCGATATGGGCCACGCCGTCGGCGCGGTGCTGGCCGATAGCGGTCTCGAGGTGATCACGGCGCTTGACGGGCGCAGCCAGAGGACCCGGGACCTGGCGGCCAAGGCGGGGATGGTCGATGTCGGCGATGCCGATACCCTCGTCGCGCGGGCCGGGATACTGCTGTCGATCATTCCGCCGGACCAGGCGATAGGCTTCGCGGAGCAGATCTCGGCGGCGGTGAAATCGGCCGGCGCCGATCTCGTTTTCGTCGACTGCAACGCCATCTCGCCCGGCACCACGGCTAAACTCGACGCCATCGTCACCGCCTCGGGCGCCCGCTTCGTCGACGCCGGCATCGTCGGCGGGCCACCCAAGATCGGCGGCAAGGGCCCGCGCTTCTATGCCTCGGGCGAACATGCGGGCGAATTCGCCGTGCTCGCCGGCCATGGGCTCGACGTCCGCGTCATCGATGGTGCCGTCGGCCAGGCCTCGGCGCTCAAGATGTGTTACGCCGCCATCACCAAGGGCGTCGCCCTGCTCGGCACCGGGGCCCTGGTCACCGCCGAGGTGATGGGGGTCGGTCGATTGTTGCTGGACGAGTTGCGGTCCTCCCAGGCCGCCATGTTGGGCTGGATCGAAGGCCGGACGCCGAGCATGCCGCCCAAGGTCTACCGCTGGGTCGGCGAGATGGAGGAGATCGCCGCGACCTACGAGGCGGCCGGGCTCACGCCTGACTTCCATCTCGGCGCGGCGGCGATGTGCCGCTTCATCGAGTCCTCGCCGCTGGGCAAGGAGGTGCCCGAGAAACGCACCATGGGGACGACGCTTGAGGGTGTGATCGAACATTTGGCCGAGTTCGCCGCCGCGCCGAAGGCGGGCCAGAACCCGGCGGCGGGGAAGGGGAAGTGATCATGTTTGAGGGTCTTCGCCGGGCCCCGGGTTCGCCGCCCGCTTGGCGCGCTCGTAGAGGGTCCATCCCAGGTAGCCGAGGGTGCCGAGGCCGTAGGCCAGGAAGAAGTAGCTAAGCCCGCCGATCCAGGTGATCGGGCCGATCAGGTAGATGAAGTCCTCGATCTCGAAGCCGCCGATGTAGGGATGCTCGACCGCCCCGGCGCCATGGCGGTTCTCGATGCCGAGGCGCAAGGCGCAGATCACCGGGTTCGATAGCCCCGCCGCGAGCCCGAGGATGAGCGCCCAAACGCCCAAGCCTTGCGCGTAGAGGCCGGCGCCGATACCGATGAACAGCGCCGTATAGTTGGCCGCGCCGACGATGTAATCGAGGCGGTGGCCGAATTCGCTGGTCTTGGCGGTCAGGCGCGCCAGCTCGCCGTCGGTGTGATCGATGAAGACGGCAAGCATGAACACCAACGCCGCCCAGCCGGCGGCGCCGGCGCCGCCGAAGGCGAACAAGGCGCCCGATGCCAGGCCCAAGAACAGGCTGAGCGCGGTCAGGTGGTTGGGATGGACCGGCGTCGACGCCAGTGGCCTGACGACGATGCGCGCCAGGCGCTGGTCCCAGGGCGATTGGGTCACGGGGTCGGGACTCCAAGGATGTCTGACGGCGCGAATCCTACCATAGCCCGGACTTCTCACCATGGACAGGCGCGTCATCGCGTCGGGCGGTTCCCGGTCCACCAGGAGAAGGCCCGGGAGCGTAGCCTGGGCTACGGTCAAGGCCTTCGACGCCGTGGGCGGCCATGTTGAGGGGAGCGGGCCGGCGCGACCCGAAGGGCGGCGGCTATCGCACGACAGGCGTCGTCGAAGCGCTTGCCCGATGTGCATACATCGCGCCGCGCGCTTTTCCTAGCCTGTCGTGCGATAGCCACCGTGCCGCACCTGTCCATGGTGAGAAGTCCGGGCTG
>JADFJG010000088.1 GCA_022566265.1 Pseudomonadota bacterium
AGACAAGGAGGCCAAAATGTCGGACCTCAACATGTACGGGGAGATCGCCAGGGACTACCTGGAGGAACACAGCCCGCAGGAGTTCCAGCGGCTCCAGAGGAAGGAGCAAGCCCAACCTCCATCTGGTCAAAGAGCGGCGACTGGCGTCCGGCGGAGGGCGGGACGGCGGAAGACTTGGCGCGACTCAAGACCAGCTTCTCGACCCCGCGCGACGCTGTGCGCTACATCATGGACACCTTCCCCATCGTCCGACGCAAGGACGAGGAGAAGTACAACGGCGACTACCGCACCAAGCGCGTCATCCTCGAGATCTACGACGACCTTGCCGAGTCCATCCGTACCGGCAAGCCCTACCAGACCCGCCTTACCCCCGCAGACCCACGCCGCTGCCATCCGCCGAAGGGTCAAGGTGCTTCATGACTGACCACACAGCCGACTACCCGGCAAAGCAGCAGGAGTCGTTCGAGACTGAAGCCGTTCGGACATTGCTGGACCAACTTCTAGCGGACTCTCGGCTGTACACGCAGAGCAAGGACTACAAAGACCTGCTCGACTTCGTTGTCCGCCTGCGCAACTTTGCGCCGTTCAATGCCATGCTACTCCAGGTGCAGAAGCCTGGCCTGAGTTACGCCGCCTCGGCCCGTGACTGGCGGGAGCTTTTCGGCCGCCGGCCTAAGGAAGGCGCGCGGCCGCTGCTCATCCTCTGGCCGTTTGGGCCAGTCGCACTGGTCTATGACGTGATCGACACGGATGGCGAGCGGCTTCCTAAAGATGTGGCGAGCTTCTTCGCCCACGGCAAAATCGACGAGATCAAGCTGAGATCTTTCGAGCCGCTGCTCAAGAAGAAGAGCATCGAGTGGGTTTGGTTTGACGCGGGCGACCGGAAGGCGGGTTCAATTGGTGTAGTCCAGCGTGCATCCAACGACAAGGAGACCACGCAGTACCGAATCCACATCAACCGCAACCATGCTCCGGCCGTCAAGTTCGCCACGCTCGCGCACGAACTGGGGCACCTGTTTCTCGGACATCTCGGATCAGACAGAAAGCTCAACGTCCCCGAGCGGTCTGCCTTAGGGTACTCGCAGCAGGAAATCGAGGCCGAGTCGGTTGCCTTCCAGGTGTGCGGGCGGAACGACGTGACATTGGAGTCGCAGGCGTACCTGTCTAACTTCGTGGATGAGAACACGACGGACAATCAGATGGACGTCTTTCAAGTTTTGAAAGCAGCCGGCCAGGTCGAGACTTTGCTCGAACTAGCGGCGCCTACCCAGTTTGATCGGCCCGCGAGACTCGCCCGTACCCCCTAGCCCGGATTTCTCACCGGTTGGTAATTTGATTGCGTTTTGCGGCTGATTGGGGACGGCGTCTTGTTGTCGGGCCGGCTTTGGCCGTGTCCTGGGGCGGGTGGGCGGTTGGCTCGGGGAGATCATCGCCGTGGCCGACGATTTCGCGGTGTTTCGGGCATGGCGGCGTGCCGCCCTCGGCGGGCGGTGAATCGTCGCCGTGGGTGTCTGGCGGCGGGCTCAGCCCGGTGGTCGGGCAAGCCGGGCGTGGGCGGCGGCGAAGGTCCGCTGGTAGGGGCAGCCGCTGGCCATGGCGACATGTAAGCGGCGGTGGCTGAGGCGCACCAGGGCGCCGATCTTCAACAGCTTCAGGCGGATGGTGCCGCAGGTGGCGTCGGCGAGGCGGGTGCCGGCGAGGCCGATCCGCCGGAGCGCCGCGATCAGCACGTAGGCGAAGGACGAGAACCACAGCCGCAGCTGGTTGGCCCGCAGGCTCGCCGCCGAGGTGCGGTCGGCGAAGAGATCGAGTTGCTGTTCCTTGATCCGGTTCTCCATCTCGCCGCGGGCGCAGTAGAGCTTCTCGTAGAGCCGCCTGGCGTCGATCTCGCTGGCCTTGAGCGAGGTGACGACGAAGCGCGGGTTGGGCCCCTTGGCCAGGTGCTCGGCCTTGCCCACCACCCGCCTGTGCCGGCTCCAAGTCTTGCGCGTGGCATAGAAGAACTCCTTGAAGCGCCGCGCCGGGGCGCCGGTTTCCCCATGCTCCGCCGCCGCCTCGGCCAGCGCCGCCTCGATCTCGGCCACCAAGCGCTCGTTGCGCGCCAGGCCGAAGAGGTAATCGACGCGGTTTTCCTCGCACCACGCCATCAGCGCCTCGCGGGCGAAGCCGGAATCGGCCCTGAGCAGGATCCGCACCTTCGGCCAGCGCCCCCGGATGCGCGCGACGATGCGCTCAACCTCCTCGACCGATCCGGCGGCGGCGTCGATGTTGGACGGCCTGAGCTTGGCCGCCAACAGGTGCCGGCCGCAGAAGACATAAAGCGGCAGATAACAGTAGCAGCCGTAATAGCCGTGGAAGAACCGGCCCTCCTGCTGCCCATGGAGGGGATCGTCGGTGGCGTCGAGGTCCAGCGTGATCCGCTTCGGCGGGCGCCCGTGGGCGTCGACGAACAGATCGACGAACAGGGCCTCGAACGCCGCCCCATCGTGGCCGATCTTGTGATAGCGCCCGTTGCCGCCGGCCGGGGCATGCTCCAGCCGGTTGAGCGTCGACTTGCCGGCCAGCGCCGCGCAGTCGCTACGCCGCGGCTCCCCCTTGTCCGAGAACAACGCCAGCACCGGATCGTGCCTGAGCTCGTCGTGGTCGTTGACGTCCTCGTATCCCAGCGCGATGGCGACGATGCGCTGGCCCACCAGGGTGCGCAGCGAATGGACCACGTCCTCCTGGGCGCGGCCGTCGTCGAAGCACGCCGCCACCCGCTCGATCAGACCGATCTTGCGGTCCGCTTGCCTGAGCAACAGCGCCCCCGCGTCCGAAGTCATCCGACCGCCGTCGAAGGCGGCGATCACCCGGCGCCGTTCAAAGCCTTCAAATTCGAACTGATCCGTAATACACTCTGTCTGCATCGGCCTTCCTCGCGAATTTGAGTAACTCTTTGAGTCAGAAGAATTATCTCAGATTCGCAAGGCCGATGCACCCCTTTCGGTGAGATATCACACCTAGATGTCGAAACTGACGCTGGACGCCGAGGTGGAGCTGGCCTCGGATTGTGCGGGGAGGGCGCTGGTCTGGTAAGGCGCCGGCAAGGTCTGCTCGGACGAAGTGTCGTCGTCGGTGTCGACGGAAATCGTCTCGATCAGGGCGTTGAAGGTCTTGGCGTCGGCAAGGATTTGGAAGCCCTGGAGGACGATGCCGTTGTCCTCGGCGATCTCGGTGGCGAGGAAACGGGACTGATCGGCGCTCGCCTGGAGCTCGAGACGATCCGCCTTCTCGGTGCCGAGGAAACTGGCCTTGGCCTCGGCGTTGGTGGCGGCGCCGTGCAACCCCTCCTGATAGGCCCCGACCTGACCGCGGATGCCGAGAGCCTGGTCGATGGCGGCCAAAACAGTGGTCTCCGCCGAGGTCGCGTCGGTGATGGTCAGGAGATCGGCGGTCGCCAGGCCGGCGTCGAGGCCGGCAAGCGTGGCCGCCTTGATCTTGACGGTGATGGTATCTTCGCTGGCGGTGCCGCCGCCGACATTGAAGGCGAGGCTGAGCTCCGCGCCGCCGCCGCCGTCGAGCAGCTTCGTTCCCTTGACCTTGGTGCGGTTGACGATGTCGGTGATCTCGTCGCGCTTGAGGCCGAATTCGAGGTTGAAGATCTCGCGCTCGACGTCGGAATATTTGGTCGACTTGGCGTCCTTCGCCAGCGTCTTCATGCGGTCGAGCGCCGCCTTGATCTCGACCAGCCCATCGTCGGCCGCCTTCAAGGTCCGGGCCCCCTCCTCCGCCGTCGCCTTGCCGCTGTCGAGCGCGGCGATCTCGACCGCGAGCTTGCCGGCAATGAGGACCGACTGACGGTCGCGGGTGAATGCCTGGATGTCGTCCGTCCTGGTGTTGGCCGAAGGCGCCAGCGCCGCCCGCAGGATCTGAACCCCCTGGGGCCGCGCCAGGGACGCGACGATGCCTGAAGCGACTTGTAGAACCATACTAAGTTTCCCGGCCGTATACTTATTTAAACCCACCAGCGATATTGGTGTTAACCTAAGAAATTCCGGCGGTATTGTCAACTATTATCGTTTTTGATTTGTTTTATACTTCACTATTATTGTCATAAAATAAGTATAAAATTTATCCGCAATTCGAGATACCTGCGTCCAAGGGGCGCTTGCGGCGGAAAACATGGGGTATCCAGTGCAAAGCAGGGTCCGGTGACGAGGTACCTTAGCCGAGGTGCCGGCCCAGGAAGTCGAGCGCCTTGGACCAGGATTCCTTGGCCGGCGCCTCCCGGTATTTCTCACCGTCGCTGCTCATGAAGGCGTGTCCGGCGCCGTCATAGCGGTGGAACTCGTGCGCCTTGCCGAGTTCGGTCAGCATGACGTCGAGCCTGTCGATGTCTTCCGGCGACGGATTCGTGTCCTCGTTGCCGAAGAAGCCGGCGACCGGGCAGACGATATCGCCGAGACGGTCGGCCGGGGCGGGCACCTTGCCCATCTGCTTGAAGACGTTGCCGCCATACCAGATGCAGCCGCACTTCCAGCGGCCGGGATAGGTTGCCAGCCCGACCCAGGTCGTGCGCCCGCCCATACAATGGCCGATGAGGGCGAGGCGATCGCCGTCGACCGCCTCCTCGGCCGAGAGCCGGTCGGCGGCGGCCCGAAGGTCGAGGGCCAACTGCTCATCGGTGAGATAGTCCCGGCGCTGCTCGACGTCGACGCCTTCCGGCAGCGCGTGGTAATGGTTGGGCGCGATCGCGGCGTAGCCATTGGCCGCCAGCTCGTCGATAAGCCTTTCGGTGAAGCCGTCGAGCCCGCCCCGGTGAAAGGCGGCGACCACGCCGGGAAAAGGACCGGCCCCCGCCGGCACCCCGATCAATGCCGCCGTCGTCACTTCGCCAATCGTCAAATCTATCCTGTCGGCCATTTCCTCTCCCCGGCACCCCTGGCGCATTCTCCAGGCACCCTTTTAGCATTCAAATCATGCGGATCGACCGCACCAGGCGTTCGACCTCGTCCTTGAGCTTGGGGTAGTAATGGAGCCTGGTGCCGGAATAGATGATCATATGGAGCTTCTCGTCGATGACGGCGCCAAGCGCGAAACCCTGTTTCTCCAGGCCGTTCTTGAGCACATAGGTGAACTCGAACCTGAAGCCCGGGACCTTGCCGAAACGCCCCGGTCTCAGGTTCAGGGTCTTCAGCCGCGCCACCCCGATCTGGGCCAGGCTGGTTTCGAACAACTCCTTGATCTCGATGGCGGTCATCTTGCTTTTGAACGGCGGCAATTTCTGGCCGGCCCGGCTCCTGAACAGCGCGTCGCCGTCCTCGATTCCCTTGATGAAGCGAAGTTCCTGGAGCAACGGACCGTCGACGGTCCATATCTCGGTCTTGCCTTCCGTCTTCTTGTTCCAGGCGATCTGGGCATCGACGGTATAGAGGTCGCCGATGGCGACCTTTTCGGCCTTGACCAGGCTGTACTGGACACAGGCCGTGATCAGACCGGCCAGGAGGAATAGAAGAACGTTGCGCGCCATGTCACCCCATCGGCTGCATCATCGACTTTATGATCTCGATATCGTCGGCATCGGGCTTAAGTTCGAGATATTTGGCGAAGGCCGCCCATGCCTTTTCCGACTGGCCGGATTTCAGATGGATCAGCCCCAGAGAGCGGTGAATCTCCGGCGGCGCGCCGCCGGCGCCGAGCGCCTTGGCGTAGGCCGCCAGCGCCTTGTCCCTGTCGTCGGTGTCGCCCTCCTTGTCCCCGTCGGCCTTCTTGTCCCTGAGACGGTATAGCTCGCCCTGGAAGAAATGGAGCTCCCCGGTATCGACGCCGTCCTCCACGAGCATCTTCAAGAGCTCCTCGAAGCGGGAGAAGCGGCGCAATCGTAACTCATCGCGCAAATATTCCTGGCGATGGGGAAGGACGATGTCGCGGAACCTCTCGTCACCGGTCTCGACCGCCGGCCCCGCCTTCAAGGCGACTTCCGCCAGGCGCTTCAGGGTCTCGCTCCGCTCCTCCGGCGCCGGGTGGGTCGAGAAGAATATGAAGCGGGCCTTCTTGTCCTCGTCCGCCTCGTCCTCGCGGATGAGGTTTTGCCAGAGCTTCGCCGATTCCCGGGGGTCATAGCCGATCTCGGTCATCAGTCGCAGGCCCATGCGGTCGGACTCGCGCTCCTGGTCGCGGCTGAAGGCGGTGATGCTTCCCATGGCGATCAGCCTGGCGATCTGCCCGACCGCCGGAACGCCGCCAAGGGCGGCGCCGATCTGGAAGAAGATCAAGGCGCTGGTCGTCGATTTGGCGTCCCGCCACCGGTGCAGGGTGTGGCGCCTGAGATAATGGCCGAGCTCGTGCCCGAGCACGGCGGCAAGCTGGGCCTCGTTGCGGGTGCGCAGCAACAGGCCGGTCCAAACCTGCATGACGCCGTTGGGCGCCATCGAGGCGTTGAAATAGGGCACCCGGAGTAGATAGACCCTGATATCGGGACAGTAGGGCCCGGCGAGCCGGCAGACGATGCCCTTGACATATCGGTTCAACGCCTCGTCGCGCACGAGATTGCCGGCGGTCCTGAGCTTGCTTTCCGCCCGGTCCATCACCATCCACCATCCCGCCTCGTCGGTGGCGAGGGCGGGGCGCTGGCCGGGGCCGAGGTCGGGAACCAGCGCCACGCCCGGACCGGCGCCGGGGGCGATGAGGCCGGGCGCGGCGCCGCCTTCATCGGCGAGGGACGCTTCGCCGTCGCCGGGCGCCGTGGCGCAGGCGCCCGAGCCGAGCAAAACCGCGACCAGGACCGCCGATAGCCCATGGCGCCTCGAGGCGGCCCTCACAGCGGCCCTCATAGCGGAAAATCCTGCAGCAACGTCTTCACCGATTCTCGCGCCGCGCCGAGTGTCCTCAGATCCCCCGAGGCGCGGTCCAGGCGACTGAACCAGAGGACATCCCCGGTCTTCAGATCGACGAGGGAGGCGAAGCCGACCTGGGCGCCGCCAGGGGCTAGGGCGCCGAGGACGGCGGCCAGGACCATGACGGCGACGCGGCCAGGGCTGGTGTAGGTGTCATGGAGATAGACGAACAGCGCGTAATCGGCGCCATATTCGTGACCGACGATCCGTGCCTGGGGACCGAGGGTCCAGTCGAACTTGTCCTCCTTTGTCGGCAAGGTCGGGGCGGCGAATTTATGCAGCAGGATCGAGCTGCCGACCGCGTTATGGAGCTTGATGAGCTGGTTATGGATCCTGGCCTTGGGGGTATCGGCCTTCGGCGAGCGATAAAGCACGATCCTGGATTTACGCTTTGCCAACTGCTCCTTGAGGGCGGCGACGATGTGCTTCTTAGCCATCGCCGTCCACTCGGCGTTCGGCTCCACCAGCCCGCCGGCGGTCACCTCGCCCAGTTGAACGTCGGGGGTCATCAGCAGGACATGGGCGGTCTTGTCCCCGCGCTCCAGCTTTTCCTTGGCGTAATAAGAGGCGACTCCGCCGCAGCCGGCCAGGGCCAGGCTGAAAATCAGGACCGTGATCAGGCCCCCCCGGCCCAACATCGGCGTATCCCTCCTCAAAGCGCGCGCGGACATTCCGCGCCAGCGGTTAACATAGTTTATTCCAAAGCCCGAATCGCACCAATCGAAAGATGATTTCCGGACGCCCACGGGCGATCCCCACCGGCGCGCCGGCCGCCGGAGCCGGTTACAGGAGCCCCAATGTGCGGAGTTCCGCCACCATATCGGCCGGCATGTCGCCGGTCATCCCGTCGCCGGCGTCGAGATCCATCGGCGCGCCCGAATTCTCCAGATAGCGCCAGCCCTGCAGGGCCTTGTTGGGCCGGGGGGTAGTCCTGACCAGGGCCGGATCGAGGCTGAGCTGGCAGTATCTCCGCCCTTCCACATCGGTCCCCCGATCGATGCCGAGAATGCGCTGGCGCACCCGGATCGCGCCCTTGATGATCCAGTAGATCGAGCCGCCATCGAGGATCTCGCGCCAACGCCTCGGCGCGTTACGGGTGAAATGGCGCAGCGGAGAGGCGCCATGCCCGCCCTTGGCGCGCGCCATCTTCCGCTTCTGGACCGCGGCCAGGTGGCCGACGGTGTCGATGCCGACGGCCATTTTCAGCATATGAAGGGCCATTATTTCGTCCGCCGGCGCCGGCCCGTCCGGCACCCGGCGGCCACGCTCCTTGTAGGGTGACACTGGCTCCTTAGGTCTACCCATTCAGGGCGCAAATGTCAGCGAAAAAGCGTGCCGCTTAGCCCTCACCAGGGCACTTCCGCGCCGTCGTAGGCGAAGAAGCGCCCTGAATCCTTCGGCCCGGCGCCTTCGATGACGGCGCGCATGCCGGCAACGCTGGTCTCGGCGTCGATCAGCGCGCCGGGGCCGCCCATGTCGGTCTTGACCCAGCCCGGGTGGAAGACGATCACCGTGATCCCCCGGGGCGCGAGGTCAAGGGCGAGGCTCCTGGCCGCCGCGTTCAGCGCCGCCTTGCTCGAGCGGTAGATATAGACGCCGCCGGCACTGTTGTCGGCGATGCTCCCCATGCGGCTGGTGAGCGAGGCGATCGTCTTCATCTTCCCGGCCTCGAGGTGAGGCAGGAAACACTCGGCCATCTTCAGCGGCGCCAGCGTGTTGACCCGCATCACCTCCTGCCATGACGCGTAGTCGATCTTGCCGAATTCCTGGGCCTTGCCGTAAATGCCGGCATTATTGATCACGATGTCGATGGCCTCATTCTCGAGCCCGGCGGCGAGGGCCTCGATGCCGGCGTGATCGGTGACGTCAAGGGCATGCAGGGTCACCCTTTCGCCGAGAGAAGCCAGCGCATCGGCGCTCCCCGGCGCCCGGCAGGCGGCATGGACCCGGTAACCGGCCTCGGCGTATTGGCGGGCGAATTCCAGGCCGATGCCGCGATTGGCGCCGGTGATCAGGACGGTGGACATGCGGGTTCTCCTTCAGAGCAGGAACAGCGCCGCGAGGCCGAGGAAGGTGGCGAAGCCGACGACGTCGGTGATGGTGGTGAGCAACACCACCGAGGCCACCGCCGGGTCGATGCCGGTGCGCTCCAGCCCGACGGGGATGGCGACGCCGGCAAGCCCGGCGACCACCAGGTTGATCGCCATGGCGGCGGCGATGACGATGCCGATGGCGGCGCTGCCGAACCACGCCCAGGCGACGATCCCCATCAGCACGGCGAAGATAAGACCGTTGAAGCTACCGACCAGCACCTCCTTGCCGACGATGCGCAGCGCGTTCGACGCCGTCAGCTCCTTCATCGCCAGCGCCCTGACGGCGACGGTCAGGGTCTGGGTGCCGGCATTGCCGCCCATCGAGGCGACGATCGGCATCAACACCGCCAGCGCCACGATCTGCTGGATCGTGGCTTCGAAGAAGCCGATGACGATGGAGGCGACGATCGCCGTCGCCAGATTGACCACCAGCCAGGGAAAGCGCGACCGGGAGGTGTCGATCGCCGCCCGGTAAAGGTCGGTCCCGGTGACGCCGCCCAAGCGCATGAGGTCCTCCTCCGCCTCCTCGTCGACGACGTCGAGGACGTCGTCATGGGTGATGACGCCGACCAGCCGGCCGTCTTCGCCGACCACCGGGGCCGAGACAAGGTCGTACTGGCGGAACAGGAACGCCACTTGTTCCTGATCCATGGTGACCGGCACCGGACGGACCTCCGCCGCCATCAGGTCGCTGACCCTGACCGGGCGCTTGGTGCGCAGCACGCGGCTCAGCGACACCGTGCCCAGGGGCTGGTGCTTGGGGTCGACGACGAAGATGTCGTAGAACTCCTCGGGCAGTTCGTCCTCGTCGCGCTCGGCCGCCGCGCGCATGAAATCTATGGTCTCGCCCACCGTCCAGTAGGAGGGTATGGCGACCAGTTCGCGCTGCATCAGCCGCCCGGCGCTGTCCTCGGGGTAGGTCAGACCTTCTTCGAGCAGCGCCCTGTCCTCGGCCGGGACCGCGTCGAGCACCTCCTGCTGGACGCTATCGTCCAGATGCTCGACCACCTCTACCGCGTCGTCGGTGTCGAGCTCGCTTATGGCGGCGGCGACTTCGGCGGCGCCGAGTTGCTCGACGACCTCCTCGCGCACGTGCTCGTCCAGCGTCGCCAGGGTCTCGGGATCGAACTCGGCGCGGATGATCTCGATCAGGACCTTGCGGTCCTCGGGCGCCAGCATCTCGATCAGGTCGGCGAGGTCGGCGTGATGGAGCGCACCCACCAGTTCCTCGACGCGATGGATATTCGACGCGTCCAAGGCATCGATAATTTCCCGCACCAGTTCCGGCCGGACGACGTAGGCTTCCTCGCCGGGGGCATCCTCGGCAGTTTTGCTGGCGTTCTTTTTCGGTGTCTTCTCGACCATCTCGCTGGCTCCTCGGGGCGCGTGGGATCGGAATAGCCAAAAACAAGGCCCGCATGTGTGCCAGGCGGGCCTTGCGGATATGGTGCGGTCGAGAAGACTCGAACTTCCACGGGGTCTCCCCCACAGCGACCTCAACGCTGCGCGTCTACCAATTCCGCCACGACCGCATTATCCGACTGTTAGAACAGGCTCCTAATATATAGGCTTGTGGAACAAGTTCCAGCGGCACCGGCGCGGATGCGCCCTTGCCTTTTGGACAGGCCGGACTTACCAAATCATCGGGCTCAGTTCAAGCGGGTTGGTTAGCTAATGGCGGGTCGCGAGACCATGGCGGCGATCGAGTGGAAAATCACTGCGAATCCAGTGCCTTACCCGGAGGCGGTCGAGGCCATGGAGCGCCGTGTCGCGGCCATTCGCCAGGGCGGCGGGCGGGAGATGGCGTGGCTTTTGGAGCACCCGCCGATCTTCACCGCCGGCGCCAGCGCCAGGAACGAGGAACTCATCCACGCCGGCGACTTTCCGGTCTATGCCACCGGGCGGGGCGGCAGGCACACCTACCACGGGCCGGGCCAGAGGGTGGTCTATGTCATGCTCGACCTCAGGCGCCGCGCCCCCGATATCCACGCCTATGTGCGAAACCTCGAGGAATGGCTGATCGGGACGCTGGCGCGCTTCGGGCTCAGCGCCGGGCGGCGCAAGGGGCGCGTCGGCATCTGGGTGGTCCGCGGTGACGGCGCCGCGCCGGCGGGCCTTCGCCACGCCCTGCCCTCCGTACAACTTCGGAAGGCGGGCGAAGCGGCTTCGGCCGCGCCGGCGGGGGAGTGCAAGATCGCCGCCATCGGCGTGCGCGTGCGCCAGGGCGTGAGCTATCACGGCGTCTCGATCAATGTCGATCCCAACCTCGACCACTACGCCGGCATCGTCCCCTGCGGCATCGCCGATTTCGGCGTCACCTCGCTCGCCGATCTCGGCATCGCCGCCACCATGGATGAGGTCGACGAAGCGCTGAAGGCTTGCTTCGAGGAGGTGTTCGGCGTCGAAACGGTGGTCGTCTGACCCTTGTTCGACCCTTGGGGGCTTTCGTCTCAGGCCGTCGGCAGCGGGCGGAAGTCTCTGGCGCCGTCGTCTTCTCCCGGAAATTCGCTGACCTTCGCCACCCGCGCCGACGGTGGCCCTTGGCGACACGCCGCGATCATCTCCTCGACCGCCGCTCTCGGCCCGGTGAACAGGGCCTCCACGGCGCCGTCGCGCCGGTTGCGCACCCAGCCGCGCAAGCCCCTTCCATGGGCCTGCTCGAGGGTCCAGCCCCTGAACCATACCATCTGCACCCGGCCCTCGATGACGACGCGCACCGAGATTTCGTCGCCGTTCATCGCCGCCAACGAAGCGCCCGGTTCGCCCCGGCAACAGCGGCCATGGCCGTGTCGACGATGCGCGCCGTCAATTGCCGAAGATTCCCTGGAGGCTCTTGCCGATGCCTTCGAAAAACCCCTCGATACCGCCCTTCTTCTCCTCGGTGGCCGGTTGCTTTTGCGTCGTGCCGGTCTTGGCCGAGGCCGGCTTGGCCTCCAGCGCCGCGACGCAGGGGTTCTGATCGCCGGTGCCGGTGGTGGCCATCGAGCCGAGAAGGCTGAGCGGTCCGAAAATCAGCAGACCGGCGGCTTCCTTGACGACCGACGCTTCATCGGGGCCCACCGAGGGGTCGAGCAAGGTGCCGCGGACGCGCCACGGCACCGCAAGGTTGATCAGGCTCGCGTCCTTGGGCTTGGGGGTGAATTTCAGGTCCAGCGCCTCGGTCCCGAGATTGATCGTGCCCTCGCCCCTGACCGACATCCGTTCGGTGTCGAACAGGATGCCCCTGTCCTTGGCCAGACCGTTGGCGATGTCGAAGCGGGCGACGAGGCAGTTGACCCTGGTATTGCCGGTGCTGGTCGCCATCTGCAGGAGATCGGCGCCGAGGAGATCGACATACTTGCTGTTGACCCGGGCGCCGCCGGAGACGATGTTCAACCGGCCCCCGGCGCCGGCCATGATGGTTTGAACCGAGTTCCCGGTGCCTCGCAGCCGGGTGTAGAAATCGATCTGGCCCGAGGCCAGCGCTTCGAGGTCCATCTCCTTCAACAGGGCGGCGATATCGAGTTTCTTGACGCTCAGCATCATGGTGACCTTCGCCGTCTTCCCCCGCGCGTCGAGCTCGAAATTGCCGGTGATGACGCCCTTGGCGAGCACCGCCTTCAACGGGCGGACGGTGAGTTTGCCGTTCTTGAGCGTAAGATCGACCGCCACGTCGCTGAGCGCGATCTTCTTGGCGAGGATGCGCTTGACGCGGATCTTGATATCGGCGTCGACGGCGCCGAGCGCCGCCAGCGGCAGGGGATCGGCGCTGAACAGCTTCTTCCCGGCCCCGTTCCCTTCCCCCTTCCCGGCCCCGTCCGCCTTCGGCTTTTCAGCCTTCTTCGCCTTCTTCGCCGCGCCGGGGGGCGGCGTGAAGTCGGCAAGATCGATCAGCGATGAGGAAAGATCGGCGCTGATCGCCGGGCGCGGCCCGGAAAGGACGAACGACGCCTTGCCGCCGAGATCGCTGGAGCCGATACCGGCATCGATGCCCTCGAGCGCGAAGCTCTGGGCGCCGCCCTTGAGGCGCGCCTTCAGGCGATAGGGGCCGGGCGGCAACGGCGCGCCGGCGAGCGCGGCGAGGCCGCCGAGATCCTTGCCCTCGACCGATAGCGCTATGTCGAACTCGGGCTTCTTCAGCGGCGAGATCACCTTGCCCTTGGCCTTGATCACGGCGCCCAGGACGCGCGCGTTGAGCTCGACCGGCCAGGGCCCGTCGCCACCTAGCGCCTTGAGCGGGCCGAGGACGGCGGTGATCTCGAACCCGGTCTTGTCCACGGCGCCAATGATCTCGACCTCGAGCGGCGCGTTGGCGCCCTCGGCCCGGGCGGTGAGGCTGGTGAGCGTAATCTTCGTGGTCTTGCCCGTCGCCCCGTCGCGATAGCTCAGCCTGGCGTCCTCGATCCTGACGACGCGGACGGTGGGAAGGGTGAACTCCCCCTCCTCCTTGGCCTTCGCCGGCGCCTTGGCGAGCCCCGGCAGGATCCAGTTGCCGCGCCCCTTGGCGTCGGTCTCGAGCAGGATGTCGGGGCCGATGAGGACGAAACGCTTGATCTCGATGTCGCCGGTGAGCAGCGGCAGGAGCTCCACTTCGACGCGCAGGCTCTTGAGCCTGACCATATCGGGGCGCGAACCCCAGGGCGCGTTGGCGAAGCGGACATCGTCGACCGTGATCGCCGGGGTAAGGGAGAGCTTGAGATCGAGGCTTCCCCTGATCTCGAGCTCCCGCCCCGTGGCCTCGCGCACCTTCTCGGCGATGACCGATCGGTACTGGTCGAAGTCCATGGTCAGAACGAACACGACCGCCGCGATCGCCAGGGCGGCCACAAGGCCAAGGAGTGTCATCAATATGGTTTTAAGGCGCATCATTTTCCCCCGATCAAGGCGTCAAGCGCCCCGCGCAGTTCACCGAATTCCGCCAGCACTTGCCTTGCCCCGCATTCACGAAGCTCGTCTTCCCCATGGTAGCCCCAGGATACGCCGATCGCCACGGCGCCGGCGTTCCTGGCCATCAGCATATCGAAGCTGGTGTCGCCGATCATCGCCGTCGTCCCCGGCCCGGCCCCGGTCTCTTCCATGGCGCGCAGCAGCATGTCGGGCGCCGGCTTGCCGGGCGCGGCGTCGCCGGTCTGAAGGGTGGCGAATTTGCCGGTGAGCCGGTGGCTCTCGAGCGTGGCGTCGAGCCCGCGCCGCGACTTGCCGGTGGCGACGCCGAGCATGTATCCCGCCGCCGCCAGCGCGTCGAGCGCTTCCACGGCGCCGGGATAAAGCGGTTCTTCGTACACCTCTTCCTGGCGCATCTCATAGGCGGCCGCCCGGTAGTGGCGCGCGAGGCGCTCGAAATCCTCCTCGTCGCCGTCCGGCAGCAGCTTGGCGATGCCGATCTCCAGCGGCAGGCCGACGATCCGGCGCACCGCCCTGGCATCGGGGGCGTCGAGCCCATGGACCCGCCACGCCGCGTTCATCGCGCCGATGATCGAATGCTGGCTGTCGACCAGGGTTCCGTCGCAATCGAATACGGCGAGGCGCGGTTCCGGGGATGCGGTCATGGCGGTAATGTGGCGTCGTTAACGATATTAATTAAGGCCCCCGAGTCAGGCCTGGGGCAAACAAAACCTTCAAAGCTTTCCCCTTCCGGCAAGCCTTTCCCCTCCGGGCGCCGAAGGGCGCTCACGTACCGGATTACAGGCTGACGGCAAAACCCTTAAATCCGATTAACCCGCCGCCATCGGCCCTTTGGTGAAACGCACGCAAATTAATGGCTTGACAGTTATATGTATAATGGTATATTAGTATAATGCGTGCCCATGTGAAGGATATCCTCTGGATAGGGTCGAGCCGCAAGGATTTACGCGCTTTCCCCCAGCCGGTTCGCAAAGGCATGGGCAACGCCCTTTATGCGGCCCAGCGGGGCGAGACGGACCCCGCCGCCAAACCCCTCAAGGGATTCGGCGGCACGGAGGTCATGCAAATCGTCGAACGATACCGGACGGACACCTACCGCGCCGTCTATGCCGCCCGGTTCGAGAACGCCGTCTACGTCCTTCATGTCTTTCAGAAGAAGGCCAAGAAGGGCCGGGCGACACCGAAACAGGAGCTGGACCTCATCCGGCGACGTTTGGCGGAAGCAAAACGGCA
>JADFJG010000089.1 GCA_022566265.1 Pseudomonadota bacterium
GCTCGGTCGGGCTGTTGGGCGCCGATTATCCCGGTTACTACCCGGTGGGGGACCACAAGGCGCTGGCCCGCCTGCTCAGGCGCGCCGAAGTCGACGCCGCTTTCCTCAAATCCCTCGCCAAGGCGTGCAAGGCCCGCGCGCCGCTGTTCACCCCCAAGCGCGAGGTGGCGGCGTGGCGGAAGCTGTTGCGCGAAATCCGCTGAGGTGTCCCCGGCGCCCCGAAGCTAACGATTCGTTCGCTTTGGAAACTCAAGCACTGGCGACGGAATCTACGTCACTTCGCCGGATTCTGCCTGGCGTGCCTGGCCCGGATTGTCCTGGCAAGGAGTTCCATCATCGCCGCCTCTCCGCTGCGTTCGGTTTTATGTAGCAGGGCGGCGTAGTTCTCCAGGGCGGTGGCCACGTGGGGGTGCTCCGGCCCCAGGGCCTTCTCCCAGATCGCCAGCGAACGCTGGTATAGCGGCTCGGCCTCTGCGTACCGGCCCTGGGCGCGATAGAGCTCCGCCAGGTTGTTGAGGTCAGCGGCTACGTCCGGATGCTCTGGCCCAAGGGCTTTCTCATCAGCCGCCAGCGCGCGTTTATACAGTGGCTCGGCCTCGATGTATTTACCCTGTGCTTGGTAGAGCGCCCCCAGGTTGTTGATGGTCTGGGCAACATCGGGATGCTCGGGCCCTAGCGCGCTTTCCCGGATCGCCAGCGCCCGTATGTAGAGCGGCGCGGCCTCGGCGTACTTGCCCTGGGCTTGGTAGAGCACCGCCAGGTTGTTGAGGCTCAGGGCAATGTCGGGGTGCTCCGGCCCCAGGGCCTTCTCGCGGATCGCCAGCGCCCGCTTGTGGAGCACCGCGGCCTCGGCATACTTGCCCTGGTCGTCGTAGAGCTCCGCCAAATTGTTGAGGTCACTAGCCACGTCCGGGTGCTCCGGCCCCAGGGCCTTCTCGTCGATCGCCAGCGCCCGCTTGTAGAGCGGCCCGGCCTCGGCGTATTTGCCTTGGGCATGGTAAAGCAGCGCCAGGTTGTTGAGGCTCAGGGCCACGCGGGGGTGATCCGGCCCCAGGGCCTTCTCTCTGATCGACAGCGACCGCTCATACAAGGGCTCGGCCACGGCGTACCTGCCCTGGACTCGGTAAAGTTCCGCCAGGTTGTTGAGAAAGGTGGTGGTGTTCAGATGGTCGGGGCCGAACTCTCGCTCGCCCAATCTCAGGGCATTCTTGGCGAAAGGAAGCGCCTCTTGGTAACGGCCCTGGGCATACAGCGCCATGAAGCGATTGTTAGCGTCATCAAGCTCCGCAGGCTGGCCACTGGCCGCAGCGGGCCAGAGCCACAGAACCGCAAGGAAAACTCGGAGCAAGCTACGTACCGGCATTGCGCGTTCTCCCCCTGCCGAGAGCGCCAACGAACGGACGATGCTACGGGCGTCTACTTTAAGGCGAGCCTACCGGAACGGGCCCCCGGGAGCAAGACAGCGGCAAGATTGTGCAAAGCGAAGCCTCTCGCCTCGGCGAAGCCTCCGGCGGAGCCAGGGCCGCCAGCCATCCGGCTCAAGCGATCAGCGTCACCGGCTCCAGCGCATCGGTCTCGGCGGCGACCTCGCCGATGATGGTGGCGTGCTCGTAGCCGAGGCGCTTGAGTTCATCGACGCAGGCTTCCGCGTTGGCCGCCGGCACGCTCGCCAACATCCCGCCGGCGGTCTGGGGATCGAAGATCAGGGGGTAGAGCGGGTGGGCGGAGGCGCCCTCTATATCGCGGATCGCCCGGCGCAGGCGCACGTTCTCGGGTTGCAGCGATGAGAAGATGCCGCTTTGCACCGTCTCGAGGGCGCCGTCGAGGATGGGGAGGGCCGATAGCTCTAGCGTGACATCGACGTTCGAGGCGCGGATCATCTCCACCAGATGGCCGAGCAGGCCGAAGCCGGTGACGTCGGTACACGCCCTGGCGCCGCTGGCGAACAGGCACCTGGCGCCGTCTTGGTTCGATTGCAGCATCGAGCGCAACGCCCCTTCGATCCACCGGCCCTTGGCCTTGAGCCGCATGTCGGCGGCGAACAGGGTGCCGGTGCCGAGCGCCTTGGTGAGGATCAGCCGATCGCCCGGCGCCATGCCGCCCTTGCGCATGATCCGGCCGCGATCGGCGAGGCCGTTGATCGAAAAGCCCAGGGCGAGCTCCGCCCCCTCGCTGGTGTGGCCGCCGACCAGCGCCGTATTGGCCGCGTCCAGGATCTTCAGGGCGCCGGCCATCATCTGGGAAAGATCCTCCTCGACCTTGGCCTCGACGCCATAGGGCACGGTGGCGATGGCCAGCGCCGATTGGGGCTCGGCGCCCATGGCGAAGATGTCGCCGAGCGCATGGTTGGCCGCGACCTGGCCGAAGACGTAGGCGTCGTCGACAAACGATCGGAAGAAATCGACGGTGTGGACCATCACCTTGCCGGCGGGCACCTCGACGACGGCGGCGTCATCGGGCTGGTGAAGCCCGATCAGCACGTCGTCGCGCTTGACCGGGTCGAGCCGGCCCAGCGCGCGCTCCAATACGCCGGCGCCGACCTTGGCGCCGCAGCCGCCGCAGCGCATGGCGATATTGGAGATCTCCTTGATCACGTCGGCGTCGGCGAGGCCCCTGGCGATCCCGCTCGCCTCCTCTTCCTCCATCTCCGGCAGCTCGTTGAATTTGCGCATGAAGCGCCGGTCGATCCAGTCCTTCCAAAGCCAGACCCATCGGCCCTCGACCGACCAGTCGGCGCGCGAGGCGACGGCGTATTTCTCGCCGGTGCTTATCAGGCTCAGATACTTGCGCTGGGGGGTGAAGGGTCGCGCTTCCTCGCCCAGGAGGACGCGGCGCAAGTTTCGCGCCAGGGGCGGACCCTGGCGGACGGCGAAGACGCCCGCCTTCTCGCGGGGATGGTCGACGACGCAAGCGACGTCGCCGGCGGCGAACACGTCGGGATGGGAAACCGAGCGCAGGGTATCGGCGACGCGGATGAAACCGGCATCGTCGAGCGCCAGGCCGGTCTCGGCGAGCCATGGTGGGGCGCCCGCCATGGTCACCCAGAGGATCTCATCGAGCGCGATATCGGACCCGCCCTGGCAATGCAATCGCCCGGCATCGACCCGCGACACCCTATGCCCGGTATGCACGTTAATACCGCGTTCGGCGAGGATGCGGGTGAACTTGCGGCGCACCCGCCGATTGTGGGTCGGCAATATTTCTTCCGTCTCGGTGATCAGATGATACTCGGGATCGGCGCCGGTCCGCCCGGCTTGCGCCAGCATCCGGCCGAGACGGTGCTGGACACTGAGCAGAAGCTCGACCCCGCCGGCGCCGGCGCCGACGACGCCGATCCTGACCGTGCCTTCACGGCCGAGCACCCGCTGTGCCACCTCATGCCAGTGGGCGACGAAGCGGTCGATCGGCTTGACCGGCACCGCGTGCTCGGCGGCGCCCGGCACCTGATTGGTGTTGGGAATCGATCCGATGTTGATCGACAGCAGATCATATGCCACCGGCGGGCGGTCGCGGCACAGCACCCGCTTGTTGGCGGTATCGAGGCCGATCGCCTCGTCATGGAAGAACTGGGCGCCGGCGAAGCGGGTCAGCGGCCCGAGGTCGATATGGGCGTCATCGAAGCCGTAATGCCCGGCGATCAGGCCCGGCAGCATGCCCGAATAGGGCGCGTGGGTATCCCGGCAGATCAGCGTCAGGCGGACGCCGGGGATCGGCCGCATGCCGAAGCGCTTGAGCACGGCGATATGGCTGTGGCCGCCGCCGAGCAGCACCAAATCCTTGAGCACCGGAACATTGGCCTTCTTCATCGTCTTCTCGTGCCAGCTAGGGTCATAGACGGCTAGGTCCGTTCCGGGGTGGTGGTGAGGCGGATCTTCCGGCGAATGGCGCGCGAAAGGGCATCGACGCCGATGTTAAGCAAGGCGGTGATGATGATCAAGAAAACCGCCCGGTCCATGCGGATGTCGGCGATGGCGGAATCGACGTAGAAACCGAGCGTCAGGATGCCGAGGATGCCGAGGATGGCGGTCTCCCGCAGGATCACCTCCCAGCGGTAGAACAGGAAGGCGAGGAACTGGCCGTAGACCCTCGGCAGCACCTCATAGGCATAGAGGTCGAGGCCCTTGGGCGCGTCGGGCCGCAAGGGGATCTCGTCGACGTAACGGCCGATGAGATGGCCGATGACGGCGCCGTTGTGAAGCGCCAGCGCGACGATCGCCGGCAACATGGACGGCCCCCAGAACTGCAGGAACAGATAGGCGAGGATGTATTCAGGCGTCGAGCGGGTGACGACCAGGAAACCGTGGCCGAGGGCGCGCCCGACAGGTCCGAAGAAGCGGCGCGAGATCAGCGGGAAGAACACCAGCGCCAGGGCGCCCGAGGCGACCAGGGCGATCTGGGTCAGGATCAGGGTCGCCACGATGCCCCAAAGCGCCTGGGTGGTGAAGATCTGCCACATCCAGTCCGCCCAGGCGCCAAGCGCGGCGAAATCCAGCGTTTCCGCCGCCCTTAGGGGATAGGGGACGATGTCCTGGGTGAAAAAGCGGGTGACGTTGGCGAGCGATATCTCGGGCCCGGCGCCAAGGAAGAACGGCGCCGCCAAAAGATAGAGCGGCACCAGCCTGGTCTTCAGCCATAGCCTGAGGGACGCGATCAGCACATAGAACAGGATCAACAGCGCCGAGACCTCGGAGTAATGGCCCTGCCTGAAGGCGGTCTCGAGATAGAAGCCGAGCGTCGGCAGGCCGACGAAACCGAGTATGGCGCTCGAGCGCAGCCCGCATTCGAAGCGGTAAAAGGTGTAGCTCTTGATGTGGACCCAGGCGTCGGGCAGACGGGCGTAGAAGAAGGCGGCGGCGGCCGATGCGCCATGGGGCACCGCCGCCAGCGGTCTCGGATCGGCCTCCTCCAATATCTCCGAATAGACCTTGGCGAAGATGCCGCCATAGGGGATGGCGATGGCGAGGACGCCGGTCAATGGGGTCAGCCCGAAGATTTGCAGGAAGATCAGCGCCCAGAACAGCTCGTGGATGGCGCGGACGAAGGCGGAAAACCACCGCACCGGGCCGAAATGAAAGACCAGCGCCAGGGCGAAGCCGATGACGCCGCCAAGGGCGACGCCGACGAAGGCGAAGGCCACGGTCTTGACCAGCGCCTCGACCAACAGTCCGGCGGCGAGGAAATTGGGGGTGACGACGCCGAGCGCCATCCGCCCCATCTCGCGCCACGGATCGAGCGTCGATATCTCGATGTCGGCGAACAGCAGGCAGACGATGGCCACGCCGATGAAGGCGAGGGAAGTCTTGAACGCGCCCGATCGCTCCATCTTCAGTTCTGGTAGAGGGAATCGAGGTCCGATTGCTTGAGCCCCGAGCTCGGCTGATCGAGCACGATTTGCCCGCCCTTGAGGCCGATGACGCGATCGGTGAAGGCGAGCGCCAGGTCGACGTCGTGCATCGCCAGGATGACCGTGCCGTGGGCCTCGTTGATCGCCGTCAACACGGCGCGGGCCTGGTGCACATCCACCGCCGAGACCGGCTCGTCGCCGAGCAGGACGTCGCGTTCCTGATAGAGCGCCCGCCCCACCGCGGTGCGCTGGCGCTGACCGCCGGAAAGCTCGCCGGCGGGGGTGAATATCTTGTCCTCGATACCGAGGCGCCGGAGGACCGGGCGGACCCTTTCGACCTCACGGCTCCGGGGACGGACGAGGTTGAGGAGGTTGTAGAAGGATTTGTGCCGGTGCAGGCCACCGATATAGACGTTGTGAAACACCGACAGCGTCCGCACCAGCGCCGGGTCCTGGGGAATCAGCGCCGCTCTCGCCCGGTGCTGCTGGTAGAGGAGGTTGAGCAGCGTCGACTTGCCGGCGCCGCTCTCGCCGACCAGCGCCACCCGCTCGCCCGGCCGGACCGAGAGCGTGATATCCCGCAAAACGACCCGGCCATTGTAACTGGCGCTCGCCTGTTTGAGGTCGAACATGGCTCAATCTATCAGACCGATGGACTTGCCGATCTCGAGGATCGGCTCATAGTCCGAATTCTTCGCCGCGATGAAGCCCTGGCGCGGAAACAAGGCGAGCAGGGCCGGATCCTTGATGCCAAGCAGCGCCTTCTTCACCCGCGCCGAAAAGCCAGGCCCGAACGCCCGATCGGCGTCGCCGCGGATGGTCCAGTGATAGTCGGGATAGGGCGGCGTCTTCCACACCACCCTTACCTTGCCGGGGTCGATGCGCCCGGCCTTCATCTCGTTCTCCCAGACCTTGAAGTTGACGGCGCCGACGAGATAGGCGCCGCTTTGCACCAGGGCGATGGTGCGCGAGTGATCGCCGCTGTAGCCGACCCGGGAGAACACCTCCGATGGCGCCTTGGCGAACCACTCGCGGATATGGAACTCCGGCATCAGCCGCCCCGAGGTCGAGCCCTTGGAGCCGAAGGTGAAGGTCAGGCCGGCGATCTTCCCGGGAAAAGCCTTGCCCGGTTTCAGGCCGGTGCTGGCGTGGGCGATGAATAAGGTGGTGAAAAACCGGTCCTCCCGACCCTGGGCCAACGCCTTCGATCCCGGCACCAAAAGCCTGGCCCTGACCCCCGAGAGGCCGCCGAACCAGGCGAGCTGCACCTGGTCGTTGCGAAACGCCGTCACCGCCGCGGCGTAGGATTTGACCGGGATGTAGCGCACGGGGACCCCCAACTCCTTGGCCAGATAGGCCGCCACCTTGTCGAAGCGCTGACGCAGGCGGGTCTCGTCCTCGTCGGGGATGGCGGTAAAGACGAAGTCCTTCGCCACCCCATGGCCGGCGAAGATCAGCAAGAACAGCAAAGCAAGACCGAGTCTTCGGCTCATATTGACGGATCCTTCCCGCCGTTCATGGTAAAGGGCCGGCCTTCTCCGGGAAAGACCGGAATCCATCGGCTGGGGGTTGAACGGGCAATGGATCGGGCGGCATTGGCGCCACCGGGCGCGCCTCCCGAACGCTGTCGCATATAACGCTATCTTATATAATGTAATCAGCCGGTGCTAATTGCGAATCGTTCTCATCGTCGCCCGGCGGCCCTCGCTTCGTCAAGCCTCCCGGGCCCCGGCCTCACGCGATTGTGTGCCATCCGTGATGACGCCCGGCGCTACAGTCGGGCTGGAAAGTAAGGACTAGGATCGGGATATCCCATGAAGCGGACCCTGTTGACGATATGGCTTGCGGCCACCCTCGCCTTGGCGCCCGAGCTCCGGGCGGAAGGCTTCGCCGACGGGCTCCGCGCCTATGATTCCGGCGATTACGCCACCGCCTATTCCGTGTGGTCCGATCTCGCGGGTGCGGGCGACGCCGAGGCCGAGGCGGCGATCGCCGGCCTCTATTTCCAGGGCCTCGGCGTCGAGGAAAGCGCGGCGCAAGCGGCGGCGTGGTACCGGCGCGCCGCCCGGCGCGGCCTGATGGCGGCGCAGATGAATTTGGGCGAGTTGTACGCCGCCGGGCGCGGGGTCAGGCGGGACCTCGTTATGGCTTATCTGTGGCTATGCCTCGCCGCCAACCAGGGCAGCACCTGGTCGGCCGGGCGCCGGGACGACATCGCCATGGCGATGAACGCCACCGATATCGCCGAGGCCGAAGCCCTGGCCCGGGCGTTCCGGCGAGAAATCGAAAAGGCCAAGTGACGGGCGCCGAAGGCCAAGACCGGTCGCCGCGCTCAAGACGCGGGGGTGATTTCCTTGATCGACGGGCTGATCGGCAGCGGGCCGTTGGAGCTGAGGGTAAATTCATAGGTTTCCGAGTTGACGTAGAACCGGGTGTACTCCCTCGGCGTCCCGGCGTCGCAGAACGACGTGCGCTCAAGCACCAGGAGCGGCGCGCTCTGTGGCACCTTGAGCATCGAGCCAAGCTCGCGCCCGGCGAGCCGGCCGCGGATGCTGACCTCGGCCTCGGCGATCCTGATGCCGAGCAAGGTCTCGAGGATGGCGTAGCTCGGATGTCGCACCGCCTCTTCCCAGCTGACCTCCGCCGCGATCGCCGGCAGATAGGTGCAGCCCAGCGCGATCGGCGCGCCGTCGAGGCTATAGAGCCTTTTCAGGAAAACCACCTTGGCGTCGGTGGTCTTGAGCGCGCGCCCGACCTCCTTGGGCGTCTCGATGGGACCGAATTGCAACAGCTTGGTCTCCGGGTTGAGGCCCTGGGAGACCAACTCGTCATAGAAGCCCTTGAGGTTCTTGAGTTCATGGCGCACCACCGGCCCGGCGACGAAGGTGCCCTTGCCCTGCTTGCGTAGCACCAGGCCCTGATCGGACAGCTTGGCGATGGCCTGGCGCACGGTCACGCGGCTGACGTCGAAACGCTTGATCAGGTCGTTCTCGGACGGCAGACGGGCATGGGGCGCCCAGCGGCCCTCGGCGATCTCCGTCGCCAGTTGCTGGGCGAGCTGTATGTAAAGGGTGATGTAACTGTCGCGGTCGAGCGGCATATCCCTAATTCCTCCTTCCCATGCCCTTACCGTGATCCGGTGTCCACGGCGCCGGGTTCGAGGCGAGCCGGCGAATCCCTTGGCGCCGGGGTGTTTCGAGGCATGGAGTTGTTGCTCCTGTCCCCTGTTAATACGACTTGGTACATTTTAGATTAATATCCGACAGATTTTCGGGAACGCCCGCGCCCCCGACACGCCCGCGGCGGGGCGCCATAGTCAAGCATCGGCGCGCGGCGGTTTCGATGAAAGTAGTTGAAAACCGCAGCAAAGTTGACTAACTTAGCCATTAGTGTGTGAATAAAGCTGCGGAGGAGCCCTGATGGCCCCGGCTACCCACCCCCAAACCGATGAAGATTGGCAGGCTCGGATTTACGACGCCATCGATGCATTCAGCCCAGGCGCCCCGATCGATGACTTAAATCTTCTGGCGGGGCGCGCCAAGCAGATTGACCAGATGCTTGACGCTGTTCTCCAAAGGGGGCAGCACGCTATTTTGTACGGCGAACGGGGGGTTGGAAAATCGTCTTTAGCGAACACGTTTTCCACCAAGCTCATCGGCCCCACAAGAACGCGCTCCTGTATTCACATCAACTGTGATCCCAGCGATAATTTCACACGCTTATGTCGTAAAATTTTTCGGCGCCTTACATCGAATGGGGAAAATTTAGGCGATAAATATATAAATGACATTTATCCAGATGACCTTGTTTATGAATTGTCCGAATTTCCGTTAAACACTTTCCCAATTATCATTCTCGACGAATTCGATAAGTTAACTGAAGGGGAAACACCAACTTTCATCGCCAACACTATTAAACACTTGTCGGATCGTTCTATTCGCACAACGATAATAATTGTGGGGGTCGCGGATTCGGTCGACGGTCTCATAAAAGAACATGGCTCGATATCGCGCTGCCTCCGTCAAATCCGGATGGAAAGAATGTCTCCCGCGGAATTACGGGAAATTGTCGATGATCGCCTACCTAGCTTGGCGATGAGTATTCATCAAGACGCAATGGCACACCTGGTAGCCCTGTCTCGTGGGTTGCCGCATTATGCTCACCTTTTCGGTCAACAGGCGGCGAAGAAAGCCTTGGAACATCGTCGGCTGGTGATCGATATAAAGCATATTGAGCAAGCATTGCCGGTATGTATGGAGCAAACAGACCAATCGGTTCGAGCCCAATATCATTGGGCGACCACCAGCCCACGGTCGGGCAACATTTATAAGCAGGTCTTGCTTGCAGCCGCCTTATCGCAGGTTGATGAGTTTGGGTATTTCCATCCCGTAGCTTTGCAAAACCCGCTTGGCAGTTTATTGAACCGTGATGTTAAGGTATCACTTTTTGGTCAGCACTTAAAAAAGTTATGCCAGGAAGATCGCGGATCGGTTTTGGAACAGACTGGATCGGAAAGAAAATACATTTATCGCTTCGTTGAACCTATGATGCAGCCATTCATACTTATGTACGGACTCAAGAATGGGCTGATAACTAGGGAGCAGGTAAGTGAATTAGCCGCTAGTCACTACGAACCGCGTCTATCCAGCGAGTTTTAGCTGCTTTTCGAGCTATCTGGCCGCACATTTGCCTAGGCAATCGTTCAACGCGCACTTTTCCTCCCGTTTTCCCTTCGAACCGGCCCCGGCCCCAGCCCCAGCCCCGGAAATGTCCCGTGCGACATCTATAATTCGATAATTCTAGAACTATCGTTGACAATAGGCCGGCCGGGGCCTAGATTAAGCCCATGGAACTCGATTATGCCGCCCGCTGTCTCGACAAGCTGGGCAATCCGACCCGCCTCGAGATCATCCGCCTGCTGGTCCGCGCCGGTCCCGACGGGCTCAGCGTCGGCGCGCTCAAGGCCCATCTTTCCATCGCCGCCTCGACGCTGTCGCACCACATCCTCCATCTGGCGACCGTCGGGCTGATCGATAAGCGCCGCCGGGGCCGGGTCCTCTGCTGCACGCCCAACTACGATCTCCTCCACGCGCTGGTGGCGATGCTGACCGATGAATGCTGCAAGGGCGTGGCGCACACCGCCGCCCCCCTCGCCGCACAATCAAGCCATGGAGCGCTCGGATGACCGAAGTGACGATGACCCTTCGCCAGATGGGCGGGACGCTCAGGCGCTGCGACCGGGTGGTGCTTACCGCTCTTGGCATCGTCGCCGCGCTGGCGCTGATCGTGCCGGCCCAGGCCGTCGCCAGCCTGAGTTTCACCCTCGGCGCGCTCGGCACCATCGCGCCGTTCATCGCCTTCTCCGTACTCATCGCCGCCACCGCCAAGGCGACCGGCGCCGACCAGCAGATCGCCAACGTCTTCAAGGGACGCCAGGCCATCATGATCACGGCGGCGGCGCTGTTCGGCGCGCTCTCGCCCTTTTGCTCCTGCGGCGTCATCCCGATCGTCGCCGGGCTGCTCGCCGCCGGCGTGCCCATCGCCCCGGTGATGGCGTTCTGGATCTCCTCGCCCTTGATGAGCCCGGAGATGTTCATCCTCACCGCCAGTGTCTTCGATCTGCAATTCGCCACCGCCAAGGCTTTGGCGGCGATTTTCATGGGGCTCGGCGCCGGGTTCGCGACCCAGGCACTGGCGCGCCGGCCGGCCTTCGCCGAACCGCTGAAAGCCGGGCGCGGCGGCTGCGGCTCCTGCGGGACGCCTTCATTGGCGCAAGGGTCGGGGACCGTCTGGGCCTTCTGGCGGCACCCGGAGCGCCGCAAGACCTTCCGGAGCGAGGCGCTTGCCAATGGCTGGTTCCTGTTCAGGTGGCTGACGCTGGCCTTCATCGTCGAGAGCCTGATGGTGGCCTACCTGCCGGCCGACGCCGTCGCCCAGTGGTTGGGGTCGGATCAATGGTGGGTGGTGCCGGCGAGCGTCGCCGTCGGCGTGCCGGCCTATCTCAACGGCTATGCCGCGATCCCGATGGTGAACGCGCTGGTGAACATGGGCATGGGGTTGGGCGCGGCGCTGGCCTTCATGGTCGCCGGCGGGGTGACGTCGATCCCGGCGGCGATGGCGGTGTTCGCGCTGGTCAAGCGCACCGTGTTCCTGTGGTACCTGGCGCTCGGGCTGGCCGGATCGCTCATCGTCGGCTTCGCCTACCGGGCGGTCCTCGGCCTCTGAAACTTCCCCCCCTCCGGTTGCCTTGGATGGCGGCGCTCGCTAGCATGGCCTCGCCGATCAAGGAGGAACCATCATGACGTTCGAGATTCTCGGCATCGACCACGTGGTGCTTCGCGTCGCAGATCAGGAGCGCGCCATCGCCTTCTATGAAGGCGTGCTCGGCGCCAAGGTGGAACGGCGCGGCGAGCGGAACGGCCTGGTGCAGCTCCGCGCCGGGCGCTCGCTCATCGACCTCGTCGTCGCCCCGCCGGACGAGACTAAGGGAGCCCATAACATGGACCACTTCGCGCTCCGCATCGAACCCTTCGACGAGGCCGCCATCCGCGCCCACCTCGCGGCCCACGGCATCGAGGCCGGGGAGCTCAAGAGCCGCTACGGCGCCGAAAAAGAAGGCCCCTCCCTCTACATCGAGGACCCCGACGGCAACACCGTCGAGCTCAAGGGCCCGCCGGCGGGGTGAGGGGCGCCGACCTCCGACGGTCGCAAGGCCCTTGAAGGCCCGGCACACGGCCGGAGTAGGGCCGGGAAACCGCCGTTTACGGATTCCAGCCTTCCGGCTTTAAGCCCGGTCTCCGGTTGGCATCTCCAACCAGCCTATAGTATGTTTCGGGTTATAGACGAAGCGGGAGGGACTATGGACCCTCACGCTTCCTTTATCGCGCTCCCCGCTGTGTTGATTGTGGCCGCCTGGGTTACAGTGTTGGCGGTCGCCGGTTGCGGACGGTCTGCTTGGCATTTTGTTCCGTCGAGCCCCACAGGCAATGGGCTAGAGGGCATCATGAGAAACTGGATCATTCCGGTATGGGGACTTGGAGCGATCATCCTGTTCGCAGTTGTCTTGTTCAATCCGAATGATACCCCAACGTCGGTCCAAACTGAGGGTTCGCGTGAACTCGATATATTGGAAGGCATTCCGGGAAGAGATCAAGCGGCAGCCCTGATAAAGCGCGCTCCATTGGCTGGTCTGGCTTATTACAATCTTCTCTTTGCCAAACTTGTCCCATGCCTGATGCGGGACGCGTCTCGCCAGTCAACGGACGCGCTTGCGGCGAAACAAGATGAAACCGACATTGTAACCGAGTTGAGATCTCGTCTGGAACGACAATGTGTGGTCTATACCTTAATGGAAAATGCGGTTACGCCCTTTGTTGTTGATATAATAAAGAGTAGGAAGTCTGAAAATTACTTCATTTTTACCATTTTAGAACCATCGGACGAAGTATTTACTTTTACTGAAAAAGAATTCGGAATTTTCCCTAACTTCGCTGTTTGTCAGCGCTTCCAGCGGGCGCTTCACGACTTGGACATACCAACACGGAAATGCAAGATGCGGTCTATGCCATCCCGACCGCCATCACCGCCTTTGGCGAGGTGATGGGCATGGTGCGGGAGTGGCTAGAACGACACCGAAGGAGAGGCCAGCAATGAGAACCATCGTGACGGTATGTCTAGGGCTTGTCCTCGCCGGGTGCGCCGCAGACATGCAATGGTTCCCCCCTGGAGGTGGGTTGTACGGTAAGACCGTTCAGGCCCGACAGGCTGCTGACGACGCGAAATGCCGTGAGCTTGGCTTCAAGCCCGAGACCGAAGCCTACGGCAATTGCCGGCTCCAGCTCGAACAGATACGCGCCACCGAGCGGGCCGCCGCACGGACACGGCCGCGTACGGCTCCAGTCATGGAGGGCGTTGAACAAGGTGGAAAGGTTTACGATTCCAGCGAATGTATCGGCCCGGTGATTATGGGCAGATGCAAAGGATCAATCATTCCCAACAAAGCCTACCATCCGACATGCCACGGCGCATGGCTGAATGGGCAATGCACAGGGCCAATGTTCTAGGTGACCTTCTCCGGAGGAACCCCCTGGGCCCCTGCAACGCTCTGAAATGCGGTGATACCATTTCATGGGAGCAAGGCTGTGGGGATGGCGCATGCTCACCGAACCGAAGCCGAGGAAGTGGTTTGAGGAGTGGCGCGAGCCAGGCAGGTTTTTCCGCGCAGCCGACGAGGGCGTGAAGATTTTCTTCGTCGCCGATAAAGCGCCCCCTCAATACTTACGCGAGGCCTACGTAGCAGGCTTGTTTGCCCGCATATGGCGAGATGACGGCGGGTCATGCGAGGTGCGGGTTGTGCCTGAGAGGGAAAAGTTTCCTGACGCGCAGCTCAGAGCCGGAGACGCAAGTCTCAACCTCGAAGTCACGATGGCCCTCAGAGAAGGCAAGCGGATGTTCAAAGAGTGGCGCGACCTACGAGCGAAGGCCAAGCAAGGGGAGATTGTCCTGGCCGAGACCTCCGAGCAACGCCAGGCGAGCGCGCGCGAGGCGATACCCAGGGTAGTAGGGCAGAAGGCGGACAAGCACTATGCGGGACAGGCGCCTACCACGTTGCTGGTCTGTACAGATGATGGGCGGACACTCTCGGCCGAGGAAATGGCGCGGCTGACAGAACCTTGGAAAGACCGCTTCGAGGCCATCTACTTGCTGTGTGGCATGGATGTCGTTATGGCGTGGCCCACGCTATGCGTGCTGAGGGGCAAGGAGCCATTCTAGTAACGGCTGTCACCGATGAGCGATTCATGGGGTCGATGCACCATGGACGCCTCGAAGTTCGTATTAGCTTTCGAGGACCATCGTGCTTGCGTACAGAATTAGATCGCCACGGTCAGTGAATGTCGGTTTCGGCCAATGCACGCCGCCGCAACCAGCAAGAAACTTGGTCCTTGCGCCCGGATTCATGTCTACGACCTGCCTCACTGGGCATTGACCCGAAAAGCACCCCCTCAATACGCCGCTACCACCTCCTGGCGCTGTTGGCCGACGCCCTCGACGGCCGGGTGATTACCTCGCCCGGGTTGAGACGGGCATGGGGCGTTCATTTATCGGCGTCCACGGCCGTGATCACGGGGTTGCCGCGAGCTGGCTCATGATGTCGGCGAGGCCGGTGGCTTCCAGTCCGTCGCCTAGCGGGAAACGTTCGGCGCCGGGAGTGATCACGAAGCTGGCGTCCGGTTGAAGGTCCTCGCGGGCCAGCCAGAAGCCTTTCGAGGGCCGTGGCGCCAGGCTTCGTTTGATCTCGATGGCCCAAAGCCCGCGTTTCGGCAGCGACAGAACGAGATCGATCTCGGCGTTCGATCATCCTTGCAAATTGACCATGCCACGGAAGAATTGCGAGGATGATTAGGCCACCGCGGCCGGGTTTGTTGCCGCTGGCAGCTGCCCGACCGCCGGGGCCGGGAGAAACAGACCCCCCCTCAATAAGCCGCGACGACCTCCTGGCGTTGGGTGCCGAGGCCCTCGACGGATAGGGTGACGACGTCGCCGGCCTTCAGATAGGCCGGCGGGGAGCGCCCGAGGCCGACGCCGGGCGGCGTGCCGGTGGTGATGATGTCGCCGGGCTGGAGCGACATGTAGCGGCTGACGAAGCTCACCAGATAGGGGACGGAGAAGATCATCGTCCGGGTCG
>JADFJG010000090.1 GCA_022566265.1 Pseudomonadota bacterium
CTCGAACAAAGACGCTTGCGCGCGGCCCGGGATATTTTCGAGCATCTGGCCGAACGCCTCGAGTTGCGTTTTTCGCTGCGCTTGTGGGATGGCTCCGTGGTGGCGGGGGGCGGCGACGACGATGGCGCCGCTTGCATCGCCATCGCCGCGCCGGGGGTGCTGGGTTCGCTGCTGCGCCGCCCGACGACAAGGCGTTCGTTCAGTTTCACTACGATGTCGGCAACGACTTCTACGCCCTCTTCCTCGATCCCGAGATGCAGTATTCCTGCGCCTATTTCACCGACCCCGGCAATACCCTGGAGCAGGCGCAGCGGGACAAGCTCGACATGATCTGCAGGAAGCTCGCCCTTGGGCCCGGCGATCGGTTTCTCGATATCGGCAGCAGCTGGGGCGGACTGTTGTGCCACGCCGCCAGGGCCTATGGGGCCAAGGCGCATGGCGTGACGCTTTCCCGGACCCAGCACGATTACACGGTGGAAAAAGTGCGCCGGGAGGGCCTGGAGGGCCGGGTGACGGTGGAACTCGGGAGTTATGAGAACCTCGATGGCGAAGACGACAAGATCGCCTCGATCGGCATGTACGAACATGTCGGCATCGGCAATTACCCGGCCTATTTCGCCAAGCTGAACCGCCTGTTGCGCGACCGCGGTCTGTTGCTCAACCACGGCCTCACCCGGCGGGTCAAGCGAAGCCGCCGCCGCGCCCGCAGGGTGGTCGCGGAAAAACGGCTGTTGCTGAAATACATCTTCCCGGGCTCGGAGCTCGACCATATCGGCCATTCCCTCGAGGCGATGGAGGCCGAGGGTTTCGAGATTCGGGACGTCGAATCGTGGCGCGAACATTACGCGCTGACCACCCGGCATTGGCATCGGCGCCTGCTCGCCAACAGGGAAAGCGCCATCGCCGAGGTCGGGGCGGAGAAGGTCCGGATATGGCTGCTGTATCTGGCCGGCGCGTCGCTTGCGCTCGGCGACGGCGCGCTGAGGATTTACCAGACGGTGGCGATCAAGCACCAAGCCAAGGGCCCCTCCGGCCTGCCGCCGACACGCGCCGATCTATACGCCAAGGGAGAATCGAGTTGACCGATCAACTTATGACCCCGCGGCACCGGTGCCAGACTTCCAGTGGCCCTCCGGGGCTGATGCCCTTCTCCGATGCTACCTTTGCTTTTCCAAGGGTCACGTGTAGCGTATCGTCATCGATAAAGACCATCGTTACTACCAATCCGGCGCCCACTTCGGATAAGGGAACTCGGTAGGCAAAAGCATATCGTTCATAATCGCCCTGTATCCGGTTTCCCCCAGGCGTTACGAAATCGGGTCCGTCGATGGAAACTTGCCGGCCATCGGCGTAGCACCAGTCGCCGTCAATTGCGTCCGCGCGCGCCGCGCCGCCGAGAACCCCCAAGAAAAAGCCCGCCACAACAAGAACGAACGTCCATCGCATGGCTAGCCTCCTTCTCCATCCATTTGGGCCGGGCTCCTATTTCAAGTTCTGGTCGAAGAAGGCGATGACCTTCCGCCACGAATCCTCGGTCGCTTCCTTGCGGTAGCGGTTCTCGTCGGCAAAATTCTGGAACCCGTGCCCGGCGCCGTCGTAGCGATGGAATTGATGTTCGACGCCGGCATCGTCGAGCGCCGCGTCGAGATCGTCGACATCCGCCGGCGATGGGTTCTGGTCGTCGTTGCCGAAGACGCCGATGACGGGACAGGCAATACGGTCGGCGAGCTCGATCGGCGGCACGCTGCCTTCGCCCATGCCAACCTTGATCCGGCCGCCATAGAGGATCGCCGCGGCCTTAAGGTCCGCATTGTGGCAGGCGCCGAGCCAGGCGACGCGCCCGCCCCAGCAATGCCCGATGATGCCGACGCGCCCGGCGTCCACCTTGTCCATGGCCGCGAGGAACCCGAAGGCGGCATCGATGTCGGCGACCGCCCGGTCGTCGCGGAATTCCTCGCGCTTGACGGCGAGGTCCTCTTCCGCCGCCCACCAGTGAAAGATGAAGGGGGTGACACTGGCATAGCCGGCCTTGGCCAGGCGTTCGCCGACGTCGATCTGAAACGGGTCCTTCTCCAGGCCCATATGGGCGATGGGAATGTGCTGGGCGACGACGATCCCCGGAAACGGCCCGTCGCCCTCGGGCTCGAAGACCAGCATTTCCATGGGGCTGCCCTCAACCTCGGCGATTTCCTTGCTGTACGTCATCCCGACCTCGCGTTCCGTATCGAAGACGGTCTCGATCCCGTCCCCTCTCTTTCGCTCATGATATTTAGGAGGAATCTCCCCAGCCGATCAAGGGATAAGGAGGAATATTGGCTGAAAGCGTTCCGCCATCTTATAATGCACCGAAGCGCGGGCCGAAGCGCGGGGAGGTATCGGCGATGGTGAAGGAAACTCATTTGGACGGCGGCTTTTCCTGGCCGGACGACCGGCGGATCGCCGTGACCTTGACCTTCGATTTTCAAGGCGGCGAGGACATAAGGCCGCTTGCCGACGGCAAGATCGACCATGAGAAATATACCCAGGCCGAGTACGGACCGAATACGGCGATCTGGAGGATCCTCGGGATCCTCGAGGAAGAGCAGGTCAAGGCGACCTTCCTGACCTGCGGCGGCATCGCCCGGCGCTACCCCGACGCCGTCAAGGCGATCGCCGCCAAGGGGCATGAGGTTGCCGGGCACGGCTATCATCACGAAGTCGCGCGCAACCTGACCAGGGAGGAGGAGCGGGAGGTCATCCGCAAGACCTCCGCCATCATCGAGGCTACGGCGGGCGGGGAGCCCGTGGGATGGCGCTCGTGCACCCAGAGCCCCAATAGCCTCGAGCTGCTGATGGAGCGCGGCTATCTCTGGAACAGCAATTCCTTTTCCCACGATCTGCCTTTCCTGTGGCAGGCGGACGGGCGGGAGCTGGTCGAGCTCCCCCGCCAGCCGTTCGGCGACGGGCGGACCTACGCCCACAGGGATGCCGGCAATCCCGATGATACGCTGGTGATCTGGAAGGCCCTGTTCGACGAGCTTTACGAGGAATCGAAGCTGGAGCCGGCCTATTGCCCGTTCCAGTTCCACCCCTATATCTCCGGCCGGCCGGGCCGCGCGCGGACGTTGCGGCGAATCATCCAACACATGAAGAAGGCAGAGGGGGTCTGGTTCGCGACCGGCGGCGAGGTCGCCCGCTGGTGCCTCGACGAATTGTTCAAGCCGGACCGCGCGGAAGCGGCGCCGCGCAAGCTGGCCCACGGGTCCTGATCCACCAAGACAAGCGACATGATATGGGCCTCCCCGAGGGAACCGGTTAGGGTTTTATTAGCGATCGGCGGAATAACATCCAGCCGGCCTAAGACCTAGCGATGTCCGGGGTCCGCGACTTCGTGTCGCGGTTCCCCCGCGGCGAGGAGGGCGGCGATGCTCGACCAGCCGATCCACATGTCTCTCGATGATCTCATCTCCTTCGGCATCGACGCCGAACGCGGCTTCCTCCCCGCCAAGGACCCCTTGCGCCAACTGCCGCCCGAGTTCGCGCCCTGGGAAGACGTCGCCGATGACATCGGCAAGCTGATCGTCGCCGGGCGTTTGCGCGGCGCCGTCGACGGGCTGCCCCGGTTGCCGGTCTCGGCGATCGGGGACGAACGCGCGGCGCGGCGCGCCATGTTGGTGCTTTCCTACCTCGGGCACGCCTATGTCTGGGGCGCCGACGGCGCCGCCGGGGTGATTCCGGAGCCGATAGCCGTTCCCTGGCACCAACTCGCCCAACGGCTCGGCCGGCCGCCGGTCCTGTCTTATGCCTCCTACGCGCTCGACAATTGGCGCCGCATCGACGCGGGCGGACCGATCGAGATCGGGAACCTCGCCATCGCCCAGAACTTCCTCGGCGGCGCCGATGAAGACTGGTTCATCCTCATCCATGTCGAGATCGAGGCCCGCGCGGCGCCGGCGATCCGGGCGATCCCGGCGGCGATCGAAGCGGTGGCGCGCGACGATGCGGATGGGCTCGCGGCCGCGCTCTGGCAAATGGAAGCGAGCCTGGCTTCGATGATCGAGACGTTGCGCCGGATGCCGGAATTCTGCGATCCTTATATATATTTTCACCGGGTGCGGCCCTACATCCACGGCTGGAAGGACAATCCGGCGGTGCCCGATGGCGTCGTCTACCAAGGCGTCGGGGCGTACGGCGGCGTGGCGCGGAAGTTCCGTGGCGAGACCGGGGCGCAAAGCGGCATCATTCCCGCCATCGACGCGGCGCTCGGCATCGAGCATGGGCACGACAGGCTGCGGGTCTATCTGATGGAGATGCGCGACTATATGCCGCCCGGCCATCGCGCCTTCGTCGAGGCGGTCGAGGACCGGTCGGCGATTCGCGGTTTCGTCGAGGACGCCGGCGCTTCGGACCGGTCCCTGTTATCGGCCTACGATTCCTGCCTGCGACGGGTCGAGGAATTCCGCTCCATCCATCTCGAATTCGCCGCCCGATATATCTTCCGCCAAGCCGGCGACGAGCGCGCCAACCCCAACAGCGTCGGTACCGGGGGAACGCCGTTCATGCCGTATTTGAAGAAACATCGCGACGAGACGCGCCCCCGGGGCAGTGCCTCGGTTTGAGTTCCCGCCGAGCCAACGCCCCCGACGTCCACTTTTGGCGGATCATGTCCGCTTTACGCCCAACGGCGGATATGGGCGCGGGGTCACCGGCCTGGTCCTGAGCCGATGCGGTCATAATACGGCCTCAACGCCTATCCGGCCCGATGCGATACACTATATTCATGGATTATTCATAGATTCCTGGGTGAATGTTGGGCGGCCCAACCGCCAACCAAGAGGATGTCGAAATGAGTGACAACGCGAGACCCACCGGCCTGACGGTGCTCGCAGTGATCCAGTTTATTTTTTGCATCGCACTCTTGGCGGCGTTCGCCACACCGTCTCGCCTCGGCGTGTATGGAGTTCTATCGCCTCTCATCACAGGTCTTTTGATGGTGGGTTCTGGAATCGGCTACTTGCGGCAGGACTACAAATTAGGGTTTATCGGTGGGAACATCCTCGGAATAGGATCATTCGCAAACATTCTAATCTTCAGTATGGTTCAGGGCTTCGAGAACTTCGCGGTTCACATTCCGAGCCTGATCTATCCGGTCGTTCTGCTTGGTCTCTTAAATCTGCGGTACAAGGACGCATTCGCTTTCCGGCGTTCCAGCGAGACAACGGTTATAGAGTAATTTGAGAAAGTTGGCCGTAGGTTCAGTCCGTCACAACGGACCTTGGCCACGGCCTCGGCAAGTTTGCGGAATCAAAGCTCATATTAGCGCGCTCTGGCAATCGTGGAAAAGGCCCCCGGACTCGAGCATCCACATGTAGCCACCAGCTTGGAAAACTACTCTACACTGCTCCGAGAGACTTCGCGCGCCGGTCAGGCAGAGAACTTGGAGGTTCGCGCCAACGCGATCCGTGCGAAGCCCGAATGAGTGATGCCGTCTGGCTCATAGGCAAGAGGTCGCGACTTCCGCAAATGGCTGAAGCTGTTGAAAAACTATTTTGGGCGCTCAATGGGGACCATCGAGCCGCGGACCTAAGTATAAAGATGAGCAAAAGCTCGGGCGCTTATAATAATGCAAGTATCAATTTTCGACGCACGACAGCGATTCCGACACTGGGGAGACTTTTTCAACAGCCTCGGCACCTAGCGGACTCAAACGCCACTTGGGGATCGCGGCCGCTTTCATCCGCCAAGCCGACATTCGGGTCCGCTTTGCGCCTTCAGCGCATCGAATTTCAAACCGGGACACGACCGCCCCGGGCCGCTCATGCAAGAGGACGCGGACGAAAACGCGCTGGCCCGAGGAACCCGGACGACGGGCCTGCGCGATCCGAAAACCGTTTTGTCCCGTGGTTCTGCTCCCGCCATGGATCACCGGAAAAGGAGTCGCTTCCGTCGCCGCGGCCTCGCTGGCGGGAGAGCCGTTTTGGGACTCAGGGAGCCCCACCGCCGCCGGCCTGCAATTATCATTCGGATGCCCAACTTTGGCCCTATTCTTGAACAAGCCTGGCCCGCGATGATAGGGGGACAAAACCGTTGAACAGGCGGATGCGCCAACGGGTGGCCGGCGCGATGTTGATCGTGATGGTCTCGATCGGCGCGCCGCTGGCGCTTTGGGGCTTCTGGTGGGAACCCGATCAGCTGGTAGTGCGACGGGTGACCCTGGCGCTGCCGGGCTGGCCGGTGGGCCACCAGCCCCTGACGGTGGCGGTGATGAGCGACCTTCACGCCGGATCGCCCTATATCGACGCGGCCAAGATCGTGCGCGTGGTGGAAAGCGTCAATGCGGCCGGACCGGATCTGGTTCTGCTGCTCGGCGACTACGTGATCCACGGCGTCGTCGGCGGGACCCGCATGGATCCGGCGGAGATCGGTAAGCTGCTCGCCGGCCTGGAGGCCCCCCTTGGCGTATACGCCGTCCTCGGGAACCATGACTGGTGGGACGGGGCACATGACTCGTCGGACGGGGCAGAGGCGATACGCGGCGCCCTGACCCAAGCCGGCGCCGCGGTGATCGACAACGAGGCGCATCGCATCGATCGGCCGGAGGGGGACTTCTGGTTGCTGGGGATCGGCGATGCCTGGGAGGGTAACCCGAAGATCGACGAGCCTTTGGCCGCTATCCAGGACAGCCTGCCGGTGATTGCCTTCACCCACAATCCGGACCTTTTCCCCGCCATCCCGGCGCGGGTGACCTTGACCCTGGCGGGCCACACCCACGGCGGCCAAGTGGCTATCCCGCTAGTCGGCCGGCCGGTGGTGCCCTCCGAATTTGGTGAACGCTTCGCCTATGGTCACATCGTCGAGGATAACCGGCACCTCTACGTCACCGGCGGCCTCGGCACCAGCATCCTGCCGGTCCGCTTCCGGGTCCCGCCGGAGGTGGTTTTGCTTACCATCCAGTCAGCCCCGTAAGGGCTTGAAGGCGCAGGCTTGGCGATCCGGTTTCAAATGTTTGGGAGCCCGGACGACGGGCCTACGGGACTTGAGCAGCCCTGCTGGTGATAGAGCCGTCAGGCGGCCCCGCCGCCGGTGAGCGGGCCGTTGGCCTTCTTCCATTCGTCGATGCCGCCCTTGAGGTGACAGATGTTCGCCAACCCCGCCTCCCGCGCCGTCTTCACCGCCATCGCCGAGCGCTCGCCGAAGGCGCAGTAGAACACCAGGCGCTTGCCGGTGGCGGTGGCGAGCTCGTGCAGCAGGCCGCCGGGCCGGACGTTGTCATCGAGGTTCGGATAGGGCGCGTGGACCGAGCCGGGGATGACCCCGTGGCGCTCCCGCTCGTCCTTGTCGCGAAGATCGACCAGCACCAGATCGGGCTGGCCGATCATCTCCTTGGCCTCGTCGCAGCATAGCGACAGGCCTTGCGCCTCGATCTCGTCCTGGGAGTAGCCGACCCTCATGTTGGCCGGCACGGCGACGTCCATCATCTTCGGGTTGGGCAGGTCGAGGTTGTTCATGATGTCGACATATTCCTCGACCGAGGCCACCTGCAGGCGCGGGTTGAACGATTTTTCCTCGGCGATGGTGCTCACCGTGTCGCCCTTGTAGTCGTGGCCGGGATAGACCAGCGTCTCGCCGGGCAGGGTCAACAGCTTGTTGAATATCGAATCGTACTGTTGGGCCGGATCGCCGCCCTCGAAATCGGTCCTGCCGGTGCCGCGGATCAACAGTGTATCGCCGGTGAACACCCGATCGTCCATCACGAAGCAGTAGGAATCGGCGGTGTGCCCCGGCGTGTGGATGACATCGAGGCCCAGGCCCTCGATGGCGACGCGGTCGCCGTCGGAGATGCGCATCGACACCACGTCGACGCCGCTTTCCTTACCCATCACCGTGATGCATTTGGTGCGGTCGCGAAGGGCGCCCATGCCGGTGATGTGATCGGCGTGCAGATGGGAATCCAGCGCCTTCACCAGCCTGAGGTCGAGCTCGTCGAGGAGTTGGAGGTAACGCTCCACCTTGTCGAGCACGGGATCGATGATCAGCGCCTCGCCGCCGCGCCCGGCGGCGATGAGATAGGTGTAGCTACAGGAGGTGCTGTCGAACAGTTGGCGGAAAATCATCGCTTTCCTCCCGGCGCGCGAACCCTTCGCCTCTGTGCCATCATAGCGCGCTATGGCGCCCCAAGACCGGTATTTTTTACAGCGCGGGGTCCAATCGCGCCGGGGCTTAATCGCGCCCGGTCTTCAGTCGCGGATATCCTGGAGGAACCATTCGGTCGGGATCTCGCGCCCGAGGCCCAACTCCTTCGCCTTGGTGTAGACCAGACCGCCGACGGCGGAGAACTGCAGGCCCTGGTTGCCGACATTGCGGTAGAAGGTGACCTGGCCGTCATGGGTCCGGCCCGCCGCCTTGCCGGAGATGAGATCGGCGAAATCGGGCTTATCGCCGCCCTTGCCGCGGTCGGTGAATTCGGGGCTGTCGCCGCCGAAGCCGGGCGCCGGGTTTTTCGAAGGCAGGCGCTTCATTTCCTCTTCCGTGCCGCCGATATAGGCGGCGGGGCTGAGGCCGATCTCGGCCTTGAAGCGCCCGCTCTCGCGCATCGGCAGCCCGGCCGTGCCCTGGCGGATGACGACGTCGAACTTGTCCATCGCCGCCTCGGGCATCTCGCGGCGGCCGAGGTTGGTGACGTGCATGCCGGGCTCGATCCACTCGGCCTGGTAGACCGGCGACATGGAATCGGTGCAACTCGCCAATATATCGGCGCCCTTAACCGCGTCGCGGGGATCCTCGACCGCCGTCACCTCGATACCGAGCTTTCGGTGCATCTCCTCGGCATATTCCTCGCGGTGCTCCGGCGTCGGGCTGAACACCCGGCAGCTCTCGATCTCGCGGACGATGGTGAAGGCCTCGAGGTAGGCGCGCGCCATGCCGCCCGAGCCGAGCATGCCGACGGTATGGGAATCCCGGCGCGAAAGGTGCTTCGCCCCGATACCGGCGCCGGCGCCGACGCGCATGTGCTGCAGGTTGCCGTCGTTGATGAAGGCCAGGGGCTCGGCGTTCTCGGTGCTGAACAGCATTATGAGGCCACAGTACGTGCCCGGCTCGCGGCAATACTTCTCCTCGGTCCAGTTGCCGTTGGCGTCCTTGGGCCAGGTGATGATGTCGGACTTCATGCGGATGGCGAGGAAGCCGTCGCTCGCCCCTTCCATGGTGCCCCAGCGGAAATAGCCGTCCTCGCGCCCGCACGGCATGTAGATGTCGATCCGCGGGCGGTGGATGGCGCCGCCGGTGGGGAGCTTGGAGAACGCCTCCTCCTGGACCCGGATGGTGTCCTCCATGGTCAGGATATCGTGGACGATGTCGTTGTTGATGATGAGCATTGCCGCGCCTCGCCGTTATCGTGATGCCGGACCGTGGGTCCGGCCCGGCCGCAATTTTTGATGTTCCCAGAGTTCGGACAATTAAGGTGACACCATACTTAATTCGAATTACCGAGACGGGGAATCAAGTATGGTGTCACCTTAATTAAAAGGTTTGAACCACCTGCCTGCGCGAAGCCGGGGCTTCGCTTCGGCGAAGGCAGGCAGAGGTCACAGAGACCACAGAGGAAAATAAGAGTGATTTTTTCTCCTTGAAGAAAAAACTTCTTGTTCTCTGTGGTCTCTGTGCGCTCTGTGGTGAATCGTTTTTTTGGTGTCTTGGCGGTCACTAGCGCCGCGCCAGCGCCCCGCGGCCCTTTTCCGTCAGCTTGCAGATTTGCCAGTCGGGCTTGATCGGGTTCGAGAACCAGGTCTCGGCCCAGCCCTGATCGATGCAGCTTTGGATGGTGCGGGCGGCGACGCGGCGGCCGAACTTGTCGAACAGCGAGAGCTTGCCGCCCGGCTGGGTCAGGCCGTGGATGAGCCAGGAGCGTTGGACCAGGGACATCCGCGGCCGCGGGCGGACGAACGCCGGCGGCTTCGCCACCTCGCGCGCGTGCAGCCGTTCGATGACCTTGGTCCTCGCCTCAGCCATCGCGCCTTCGTCCGGCAATCTGTCCGTGCTTACGCGCCACCGCATCCTCCCGCGCCGAACTCAAGCGCAATGGGTGACTCACGTGGCCATCCTAGGCTAAATTGGCTGTCGTTCCAAGCCTCGCGCGTATCGCTTGCGCGAATAACGAAACAAAGTTCCGGCGAAGGGAGGTTTTGGTGGCGGCGATGAAACACGCATTTCTCTACATCACGGTCGGCGGTACCGAAGAGGCGGCGTCGATCGCCCGGGTTCTCCTCGATGCCAGGCTGATCGCCTGCGCCAATATCATCGATGGCGCGAAGTCGCTCTATCGGTGGGAAGGCAAGATCGCCGAGGAGAAAGAGGTCGTGATGATCGCCAAGACCCGCGAGGATTTGGTCGGGAAGGTGATCGACCGGGTGCGCCAGCTACACAGCTACGATTGTCCCTGCATCGTCGCCCTGCCGATCGTCGCCGGCAATCCCGCCTTCCTCGACTGGATCGATGAGGAGACCGCCTGAGGGCGCCTGGATGCTGGTGGGGAGGGATGCTGGGGGCTCAGCCTTCGCCCATGGTTTCGCGGCGGTTCAACATGCGGCGAATTTTCGCCCGGTATTCGGGGTCGTAAACGAGACGATCGAGATCGATCTCGGCGCCATCCCCGGCCGGCCGGTCGGGGAACGGGGATCGGTCGGGGCGCTGGCCGTTGTTGGCGCCTTTACGGTGTTTTTCGATTGCCGCCATGGGGGTCCCCCTAAGCCTGTAGTTAACTTCCCTTAATTGGTGGCGGCCGGGTGTGGCGAAATTGGGGCAACAAAATGGAATGATTGCGGCATTCCAGCCTGGGGGCGGCTTGTATCGAGCCGCCGATCGACCCTATATTGAGGGGTGAGCGGCGTTACCGGCCCGCCGGCCGGCGCCGTGCAATATCGCTTCATTCCATCTGGGTTGGTCATGTCTGACGCTTCCGCGCGCTGGTCCCTGGTTTTCGCCAATATCGGGCACGCCTATGCGCACCTCTTCATGCTCATCTACCCGACCGTGGTGTTGGTGCTCGACGCGGAGTTCGGGCTTACCTACCCCGAGTTTCTGACCCTCGCCTTTCCCGGTTTCGTCCTGTTCGGCGCCCTGGCGCTGCCGGCCGGCTGGCTCGGCGACAGGTGGAGCGCCATTGGCATGATGGCGGTGTTCTTCATCGGCACCGGTGTTTCCTCGGTGCTGACCGGCTTCGCCCAGACGCCGTGGCAGATCGGCGCCGGCCTCGCCGCCATCGGCGCTTTCGCCGCGATCTATCACCCCGTCGGCCTGGCCTGGATCGTTCGGGTCTCGTTCAGACGCGGCAAGGCGCTCGGCTTCAACGGCCTGATCGGCGGCATCGGCATCGCCTCCGCCCCCCTCGTCGCCGGATCGCTCGCCGAGTTGATGACCTGGCGCGCCGCCTTCATCATTCCCGGCGTGATCGGTATTCTGACCGGGCTGGTCTTCATCTATCTGGTCAAGACCGGCCTGTTGGTGGTGCCGGACACCGACCGCAAGGTCGAGGCCGAGCCGCCGCGCCAGGACCGGGTGCGGGTGTTCATGGTGCTGGCGGTGACGGTGCTCTTCGGCGGGCTGATCTACCAGTCCCTCGCGGTCGCCATGCCCAAGGTGTTCGACGAAGGCTTGAGGGGCATCACCCAGGGCACGGTGATAGGCGTCGGCGGCATGGTGGCGCTGGTCTATCTCTTCGGCGGCCTGGCCCAGATCGTCGGCGGCCACCTGGCGGACAAGTATCCGCTGAAGACCGTCTACCTGGCGTCCTATATCCTGCTGGCGCCGGTGCTGTTCATCGCCGCCGGAACGGAGGAGTTGCCGCTGTTGGTGGCGGCGTCGGTGGTGGTGTTCATCAACGTCGGTTCCCTGCCGGCGGAGAACACCCTGATGGCGCGCTACACGCCGGGCAAGTGGCGCAACACCGTGTTCGGCGCCAAGTTCGTCCTGACGCTCGGCGTCAGCGCGCTCGGCGTGCCGCTGGTCGCCTTCATCTACGGCCTCGGCCAGGGGTTCTATGCGCTGTTCGTCGCCTTGAGCGCGCTTGCCGTCATCGTCATCGCCGCCGCCGTCTTCCTGCCGTCCGAGCCCAAGGCGAAGACGGCGCCGGCGCCCACCCCTCGGCCCAGCGGCAGCGAAACCCCCGCCGAGTAGCGGCGCGGCGATGGCGGCGGCGCGAGCCCTCACTTCGCCGGGTTCTTCTCGGCGCGCTTGGCGCGGATCGCCCTGGCGCGGGCTTCCATCTTTGCGGCCTCGTCGCCGCGTCCGGTCTTGCGTAGCAGCGTGGCGTAGTTCTCCAAGCTGTTGACGAAGTCGGGATGCTCTGGTCCCAGGGTCGTCTCCAGGATCGCCAGCGCCCGCTGATACAGCGGCTCGGCCACGGCGTAGCGGCCCTGGGTACGGTACAGAAGGGCTAGGTTGTTGAGGCTCGTGGCGAGGTCGGGATGGCCCGGCCGGAGGACCTTTTCCCGGATCGCCAGAGAGCGCTTGTGGAGAGACACGGCCTCGGCGTATTTGCCTTGAGCCCGATAGATCTCCGCTAAATTGTTGAGGCCCGCGGCCACGTGTGGGTGGTCTGGCCCCAAGGTCCTCTCAACGATCGCTAAGGCTCGCTTGAAGAGCGGCGCGGCCTCGGCGTACTTGGCCTCGGCCTCGTAGTCCATCGCAAGGTTGTTGAGGCTCTTGGCGACGTCGGGGTGATCAGGCCCCAGGGTCTTTTCTAAAATTGACAGCGCCCGCTTATGAAGTGGTTTGGCCTTGGCGTATTGGCCTTGGTCTCGGTAAAGCTCCGCGAGGTTACTGAGGCTTACGGCTACACGGGGGTGATCAGGTCCCAGTGCCTTCTCTCTGATCGCAAGCGAGCGCTTATGAAGTGGCACGGCCCCGGCATACTTGCCTTGGGCGTGGTAGAGAGCCGCCAAATTGTTGAGGCTCTCGGCTACCTGCGGGTGATCCGGTCCCAGCACCTTTTCCCGGATCGCCAGCGCCCGCTGATACAGCGGCTCCGCCTCGGCGTAGTGGCCCTGGCCGTCGTAAATCAAAGCCAGGCTGTTGAGGTCCACAGCTAAGTCTGGATGCTCCGACCCCAGGGTCCTCTCTAAGATAGGCAAGGCCCGCTTCAAGAGTAGCTCGGCCTCGGCATGGCGGTCCTGGGCTCGGTAAAGCTCCGCAAGGTTGCTAAGGCTCTTGGCCACGTATAGGTGCTCGCGCCCAAACACTTTCTCCGCGATCGCCAGTGAGCGCTTGTAGAATGGCTCAGCCTCGGCATAGCGGCCCTCTGCCCGGTAGAGAAGCGCTAGATTGGCGAGAATCCTGGCCACGTGGGGATGTTCCGGCCCAAGGACCTTTTCCAGAATTGTCAGCGCCCGTTTGTGAAGCGGCTTGGCCTCTCCGCGCCTGCCCTGAGAGGAATAGACATCCGCCAGACTGCTGAGGCTCTCGCCTAAAAGTCGGTGATCCGGACTTAGGGTCTTCTCCCTTATCGCCAAAGAGCGCTTGAAGAGTGGTTCGGCCTCGGCGTATTTGCCCTGGACACTGTAGAGTACAGCCAGGTCGTTAAGGCGAGTGGCTACGTCGGGATGCTCCGGCCCGAGGATCTTTTCATCGATCGACAGCGCCCGCTTCAACAGAGGCCCGGCTTCGACGTACATGCCTTGGTTGTAATATAGTACCCCGACGTTGTTGAGGAAGATGCCCGTGGTCGGATGGTCAGGGCCGAACTTCTTCTCGGCTAACTTCAGGGCCTTCCGGGCGAAAGGAAGGGCGTCTTGATAACGGCCCTGACTATTAAGATCCCCGTATCGTTTGTAGGCGGCGTCAAGTTCCGTGGCCTGACCGTAGGTGACGGTCGGCCAGAGCCAGAGAACAACCAAAACCGATAGGATCACACTACGTACCGGCATCGCGCTTTACCCTCCTGTCCCGAGAGTGCGAATGAACGGACCGCCTTACGATGGGCTACCTGTGCAAAAGGCGAGCCTAGCGGAAGGGAGAAGGCGCGGCAATTGTGGCGGCGTCGTGGTGTATCGGGGAAGGCGCTGCGCTACCAGAATACCGCACACTAACTTACCGTGATTTAAGCCGGATTTGCGGTTGACTGGCAAAAAACCTGTGGCATACTGCGCCGCCGCGGACCGGGCCCAAGGGCCAGGGACGGCGCCCATTCAAGCACAGTGGCGGTTGCCATGAAGACCTATTCGGCGAAGCCGAGCGAGATCGACAAGAAGTGGCTGATGGTCGACGCCGACGGCCTCGTGCTCGGCCGGCTCGCTTCCATCATCGCCATGCGTTTGCGCGGCAAGCACAAGCCGACCTACACGCCGCACCTCGATTGCGGCGACAACGTCATCGTGATTAATGCCGAGAAGGTGGCGCTCACCGGCAAAAAGATGTCCGACAAGATCTTCTACTGGCACACCGGCTATCCCGGCGGCATCAAGCAGCGCACCATGGCCGAGATCATCGAGAAAGGGCATCCCGAGCGGCTGATTATCAAGGCGGTGCAGCGCATGGTCCCGCGCGGGCCGCTGGGACGCCAGCAGATGAAGAATTTGCGGGTCTATGCCGGCGCCGAGCATCCCCATGAGGCGCAGAAGCCCGAATTTCTGGATGTCGCGGCGATGAACCCGAAGAACAAGAGGAGCGCATAAGCGTGGCCGACGAAGACAAGAAGGCCGCCGACACCGAGACGCCGGAGCAGCCCGAGGCGGCCGAGCAGGCCGAGGCACCCAAGCCGCCCGAGGCATCCGAAAAGGCCGAGGCATCCGAAAAGGCCGAGGCGCCGGAGCAGCCCGAGGCGGCCGAGCAGGCCAAGGCACCCAAGCCGCCCGAGGCAGCCGAAAAGGC
>JADFJG010000091.1 GCA_022566265.1 Pseudomonadota bacterium
CCCTGGGGGCCGATGCGGCCGGGCTGGCCGGGATGACCGAAGCGCGCCTGGCCGAGGCCTTCCAGGCCGGGCCGGACAATCCCCTGGTCGGGCTCGAAGGCCGCGCGGCGCTGCTGCGCGAGCTCGGCGCGGCGTTGGAAGCGGCGCCGGCGCTGTTCGGCGCCCAGGCACGGGTCGGCAATCTCTTCGACCATCTGGCCCGAGACGCGGGCCCCGAGGGCGTCAGCGCCGCGGCGATCCTCGGGGCGGTGCTGACCGGCCTGGGGCCGATCTGGCCCGGGCGCATCGCGCTCGGCGGGGTCAACCTGGGCGACGTCTGGCGCCACCCGGCGGTTCGGGCAGAAGACCTGACCGGCGACCTGACTCGGGGCCTGGTGCCGTTCCACAAGCTGTCGCAGTGGCTGAGCTACTCGCTGATCGAGCCGCTCGAGGACGCAGGGCTCGCGGTGACCGGGGTCGCGGCGCTGACCGGCCTGGCCGAGTACCGCAACGGCGGCCTGCTGATCGACCTCGGCGTGCTCGCGCCCAGGCATCCGGGCGCGCTTGGCGAAACCCACGAGGTCGGCTCCGAGCTGGTGGTCGAGTGGCGCGCGCTGACCGTGGCGCTGCTCGACGAGCTGGCGCCCCTGGTGCGCGCGCGCCTGGGCAAGACCGCGGCCGAGTGGCCGCTGCCCAAGGTGCTGGAAGGCGGGACCTGGAGCGCCGGACGCCGCATCGCCCGCGAACGCCGCCCCGGCGGCGGCCCGCCGATCTCGGTGGCGAGCGACGGCACGGTGTTCTAGGGTTGGGGCGGCGCGGGCCAAAATGACCAAGGGGGGCAACATGTCCGAGAACGTGACCGTCGTCGATCATCCGCTGGTGCAGCACAAGCTCGCGTTGATGCGGCGCAAGCAGACCCGCACCGCGGAGTTCCGGCTGCTGCTGCGCGAGATTTCGCTGCTGCTCGGCTACGAGGTGACCCGCGATTTGCCGCTGACCACGGTCGAGATCGAGACCCCGATGACCGAGATGACCGCGCCCCAGATCGAGGGCAAGAAGATGGTCCTGGTGTCGATCCTGCGCGCCGGCAACGGCCTGCTCGAAGGCATGCTCGACCTGATCCCCTCGGCGCGGGTCGGGCACATCGGCCTGTACCGCGACCCCGAGACCCTGGTCGCGGTGGAGTACTACTTCAAGGTGCCGCGCGATCTGAGCGACCGCCTGGTGATCGTGGTCGACCCGATGCTGGCGACCGGCAACTCGGCGGTGGCGGCGGTCGATCGGATCAAGGAGGAGGGCGCGACCAACGTCAAGTTCGTCTGCCTGCTGGCCGCGCCCGAGGGCCTCGAGGCGTTCGGCGAGGCCCATCCCGACGTGCGCATCTATACCGCCGCGATCGATGACCACCTGGACCAGCACGGCTACATCGTGCCCGGCCTCGGCGATGCCGGCGACCGCCTCTACGGCACCAAGTAAGCGGCGCGCGGGGGGCAGGCCATGCCGATCATCGAGCCGAGCGAGGAACACCGCCGCCTGATGCGCCGCGCCTTTGCCGAGGCCAAGGCCGGCTTTGAGGAGGGCGGGCTGCCGATCGGCTCGATCCTGGTCGAGGGTGGGGAAGTGGTCGGCGCCGGCCACAACCGCCGGGTCCAGGACGGCGACCCGATCGCCCATGGCGAGATGGACTGCCTGCGCCGCGCCGGCCGGCGGCGCCACTACAAGACCACGACTCTCTACACCACGCTCAGCCCCTGCATGATGTGCGCGGGGACGATTCTGCAGTTCGGCATCCCCCGGGTCGTCGTCGGCGAGGACCGGAACTTCGACGGCAACATCACGTTCCTTTCCGAACGCGGGGTCGAGGTCGCCCTCCTCCAGGACCCGGACTGCATCGAACTCATGGGCCGCTTCATCCGCGAGCACCCCGAGATCTGGAACGAGGACATCGCCGAGGACGGCTAGGGGCGGGCGGCCGGTCAGTCGCCGGCCAGAATCTCCAGCGCCTCGGCGTGGCGCGCCGGGTCGCCGGCGGCGAGCACCCGGTCGCCCGAGCCGAGCGTCAGGGGCGCGCCGCGCCAGTCGGTGATGACCCCGCCGGCGCCCTCGATGACCGGCACCAGGGCCAGGTAGTCGTAGGGGTCCAGGGCGACGTCCATGCCGAGGTCGATGCGGCCCGCGGCGAGCTGCGCGTAGGCCAGGCAGGAGCCGCCGTAGACGGTCCAGCGGGTCGCGGCCTTGAGCCGCTCCAGCGCCGGCCGGTCGGCGGCGCCGTAGAAGTCGGGATTGCTGGTGGACATGAGCGCGGTCGAAAGCTCGGGGCAGGCCCGGGTTCGTATCGGCGTTCCGTTCATGGTGCTGGGCCGGCCCCGGCAGCCGAGCCAGCGCTGCTCGGTCGCCGGCATGTCGATCACGCCCACCAGCGGCGCGCCGCCGCGCAACAGCGCGATCAAGGTGCCGAACACCGGCAGGCCGGCCAGGAACGGCAGGGTGCCGTCGATCGGATCGAGTACCCAGACCCATTCACGGTCCGGCGCCGCCGCGCCGTGCTCCTCGCCGACCATGCCGTGGTCCGGGTAGCGCGCCGCGATCATCTCCCGGAGCCGCGCCTCGACCGCCCGGTCGACGGCGGTGACCGGGCTGCCGTCGCCCTTGGGATCGGCCCGCACCGGCTCGCCGAGGCTGGCGCGCAGCTCGGCGCGGCTGGTATCCGCCAATAGTCCGGCGAAGGCGGCGAACTCCTCGAGCTCCGTATCGATCACCTTCCGCGCTCTCTAATGGGATAGAATCTGGCTGAGGAACAGCTTGGTGCGTTCGTTCCTCGGGTTATCGAAGAATTCCTCCGGCGGGTTCGATTCGACGATCTCGCCCTGGTCCATGAACACCACCAGATCGGCGACCTTGCGCGCGAAACCCATCTCGTGGCTGACCACGATCATGGTCATGCCTTCCCGCGCCAGATCGATCATGACGTCGAGCACCTCGTGAATCATCTCGGGATCGAGCGCCGAGGTCGGTTCGTCGAACAGCATGATCTTGGGATTCATGCACAGCGCGCGCGCGATGGCGACGCGCTGCTGCTGGCCGCCGGAGAGCTGGCTGGGATACTTGTCCGCCTGCTCCGGGATCTTCACCCGTTCGAGGTACCTCATGGCGATGTCATGGGCCTCGGACTTCTAGGCCTTGCGCACCAGCCTGGGCGCCAGCATGAGGTTCTTGACGATGGTCAGGTGGGGAAACAGATTGAAGCTCTGAAACACCATGCCGACTTCGCTGCGCACGGCATCGATATCCTTCACGGCACTGGTCAGTTCGTGGCCATTCACGACGATCTTGCCGGCGCTGTGTTCCTCGAGCCGGTTGATGCAGCGGATCAAGGTCGATTTACCGGACCCGGACGGGCCGCAAACGACAATCCGTTCGCCCTTTTTCACCGACAGGGTGATATTTTTCAGGGCCTGGAAGTCGCCGAAAAATTTATCGACGTTCTACAGTTGGATAACGGTCTCCCGGTCGCCATCACTCATATCACGCCTCGCTTCTGACATGCCGGCTCATGCGTTTTTCGGCCCAACCGAAGGTTCTCTGCATCATCCAGGTCAGGATCAGATAGATGACCATCAGCGATATGAAAACTTCGTAGGGTGCATAGGTCTCGGCCACGATGGTTCGCGCGATGCCCATCATGTCGAGCAACGTGATCGTGCTGACCAGGGCGGTGGATTTCATCAGGCTGATGACATCGTTGCTGTAGGCCGGAAGGCACAAACGGATAGCGATGGGCGCCGTAATGTAAATAAATCGATGCCGGATGGAGAGACCCAGGGCCGCGCCCGCTTCCTTCAGGCCACGGCTCACACCCAGGACGCCGCCGCGCAGAATTTCCGACACGTAGGCGCCGGTATTCAGTGTCAGGGCAACGATCGCACAGCCATAAGGCTCTTTAAAAATAGGCCAGAAAATGCTTTCGCGGACAAAATCCAGTTGTGGCAAGCCGTGGTAAATGATGAATATCTGCACCAGTATGGGAGTGCCGCGAAAGATATAGATGTAAACCATCGTGGGCGCGGCGAGATACCACCGGCCGCTGATGCGCATCAACAGCAGGACTATGGCCAGCGCCAGACCCAATATTCCCGACAGGAACAGCAACTCTAACGTCAGGCCGATTCCCTTGAGCATATCGGGAATGCTTTCCAGTATTAGCTGGAAATCAATGAAATCAAAGAAATTAGAACTCATCGCGCGACTTCCAGATGCCGGTTGGCATAGCGTTCAAGCACCATGACCGACAAGGTGATGATCGTTGAAAACCCGAGATAGATCGCGCCGACCACGATAAACATGATAAACGGCTTGCCCGTGGTGCCAATGGCTTGTTCGGCGACGAACAGGGTCTCTTCCAAACCGATGATGGAAATCAGCGCGGTGTCCTTGACCAGGGACAGCATGTGATTGCCGAAGGGCGGCAGGGCCAGCCGCCACATCGCCGGAATGCGCACATAAAGGAATGTCTTTAGGTTCGAAAGACCGAGCGCCCGGGCGGCCTCGACCTGCCCTGGATCGACGCCGAGGAAAGCGCCCCGGAAAGTTTCCGTCGCGTAGGAGCCGACGATCAGCGCGATGGCCAATGACCCAGCCCAGAATGGTGGGATATCCACAAACTTCACTTCGGGGTCGAAGACCTGGGCAATCGCCGTCAGGGCGATGGCCGAACCGAAGTAGAACAGCAAAAGAACCAGAATTTCAGGAGTGCCACGAAATACGATAGTATAGGCAGCGGCAATCCTCTGGGCGGTCCGACTCTTTGATAGCTTTGCGGCGGCGCCAATCAGCCCAAATAAGACCGTCATGGTCAGCGCAACAATAAAGACCCCAACAACGACGAGAGAGCCCCAGAAAAAATCGTCCCACCACCCGGTTACTGCTTCCACGGCCGCTCACCTCATCCGCTTCTCAAAGCGTGATGCAACGTCACGCTAAGATGGAAAACGAAACAGCAAGAAAACCGCGGTGGGGGCCGATACGGCACTCCCACCGCGGACATGATATGCGACCTACTCGACGGGTATCCCCATTTACTTAATGGATGGCGAAGGGGAAATATTTCAGCGCGTATCTCTCCAGCGAACCATCGTCGGTCAGGGTCTTCAAGGCGCCGTTCAAGCGGGCTTTCAGCGCGTCATTGCCCTTGCGAAGTCCGATACCGACACCGATGCCGAAGTATTTTTTCTCGTCGATCTGCGGGCTGACGAACTCGAAACCCGCGCCGTCTTCCTTGCCGAGGAACCTGAGGTGGGCTTTCATGGGATTGGTCATGATCATATCGGTGCGCCCATTCACCAGGTCGAGATACAGTGCCTCATTGGAGTCGTATAAAACCACGTTGGCTTCGGGAAGTTCGTTTTCGAACCAGTCGGAATACGTCGTTGCCCGCTCCAGGCCGACCTTGAGTCCGGCGAAGTTGGAGGGAATCGGCTTGCCCGCATCATCGAACAGATTGAAACCGGCATTTTTTCTGCCGACCAGGCGGCCCACCGAAATGCGGTAAGTGTCGGAGAAATCCATTTTCTTCAGACGCTTGTCCGTGATCGACATGGACGCCACGACCAAATCGAACTTGTTGGCCAGAAGCGCCGGGATCATGCCGTCCCATTTCTGGCAGACGAACTCCAGATCGGCGCCGATAAGACCGGCGACGCCCTTGGCGACATCGACGTCATAGCCGTCGAGTTCGCCGTCGGCGTTCTTGAAATTGAACGGTGCGTAGGTGCATTCCATTCCGACCCGCAGGGTCTCGGCGGATGCGGTCTGCGGCGCGCCCAGAGCGAGCACGACGACGGCCGCCGCCAGCAGCGTAAACGTCTTCTTCATCGTAAGCCTCCTTGTTTGAGTTATTCGTTTTATTGGGTGTTTCTCGAACCTAGGACGATAGTGTCTCCTCCAGTTGACCGAGCAGGCGGTCGACGTCGGCCGCGTCGTTGTAGTGTACCAGGGAGGCGCGCAGGACGCCGCCGCGCTCTCGCAAGCCGAGCGCGTCGATGCAGCGCGCCGCGTAGAAATCGTCGGCGTGCAGGCCGATCTTGCCGGCCTTGAGCCGGGTCGCGATCTCGCCGGAGTCGCGGCCCTCGACGGTGAAGGCGAACACCCCGATCCGCTCGCGCCGGCCGGCCGCGCCGCGCGCGACCAGGCGTAAGTCCGCCCGCGCGTTCAGGTAGTCCTCGATCCGCTGCGCCATTTTGCGCTCGTGTTCGGCGAACAGCTCGAACACCTGATCGAGGCGCGCCTGGGTCTCCAGGTTGGCGCCCGGGAAGTGGTGCGCGTGGACCCGGTCCAGGTATTCGGCAATGCCGCCGGCGGCCGCGGTCAGCTCGTAGTTGTAGCCGCCGGGGCACAGCCGGCGCTGGTGGTCGTCCTCGGCCAGGAAATAGTGGCTCTGGTTGGCCAGCAGGGCGAGCAGGTCGCGCCTGCCGTAGAGCACGCCCAGGTGCGGGCCGAACACCTTGTAGGGGCTGTAGAGGTAGAAATCGACGTCGAGCGCCTTCACGTCGACCCGCCGGTGCGGCACCGCCGCGACCCCGTCGACGCAGACCAGGGCGCCGGCCTCGTGGACGTGGGCCGCGATCTCCTTCACGTCCCGGAACATGCCGGCGATGTTGGAGCAATGGTTGAAGCAGACCAGCTTGGTCTTGTCGCCCAGCAGCGGCAGCAGGTCCTCGATCTCGAGGTCCTCGGTCTCGGCGTTCATGCGCCATTCGCGCAGCACGATGCCGGTCGCTTCGAGTCGCCGCCAGGCGCCGTTGTTGGCCTCGTGGTCCTGGTTGGTGACCACGATCTCGTCGCCGGGCGCGAGCAGCGGCCGGAGCGCGTGGGACAGGACGTAGACATTGCCGGTGGTCGAGGGCCCGATCACGATCTCGCCGGGCTCGGCGTTGATCAGGGCGGCGAGCGCGGCCTGGCCCTCGGCGATGCGCGCCGCGCCCCGGTCCGAGGCCGGGTAGCCCTCGCCCGGCTGGACCTGGCAGTCGCTGGTGAATTGTTTGAGCCGCGCGATCACCTGGTCGGGCACCAGGGTGCCGCCGGCGTTCTCCAGGAACACCCAGTCGCCGCCGAGGGCCGGGAAGTGGCCGCGGCAGAACGCCACGTCGAGTTCGGTGTTTGCCGCCGTCTTGGCGGCCTGGGCCGTGTTCTTGTCCATGATTCCCTGTTTTCCCCATATAGGCTAAGGTGTCCGGCGAACGCCACGCCATACCCCTAGGGTATGACCTAAAAAGCCGGGAGGAGCAGTTAAGCCATTGTAATCATTGTAATGTCGTGTGGCGCACCAGCATATATGGCGGGGTTTATGTTGGGGTTGCCGCCCATGTCGGCCCAAGCCAACACCGGTCGCAAATCCGCGCATTTGGGCACCTCCGCCTGTAGCCAGAACCACGCGAAGGCTCGCAAGATGAACGTTCAACTTAACGGCAGCGTTCACGCGCGCGGTTTACCGCGTCGCCGTGCAACGCTTTGTTGGGCCATCAGGTCTTACGCCGTGTTGAAGACCGCTTCTTCGGTGTTGTTTTCTTCCGCGCCGCTTTCTTTGTCCCGGCGTTACTGCCAGCCTTGGGGGGCGGCAATAGCTTTGGCACGAAGCCATCGAGGAGCTTAGTATTCTCCACCGTTTCTTGTGACGGTATCTCTGCAATGAGTGCGCCGCACTCAAACAGTCCACAAACAGAGGCGATGATCGTACGACGAAGTTTCTCGGCCTCCTCTGGGGACAGAGAACCATCCGCCACTCGTAGATTGATCTGCTCGATGGCCGCAAGAGATCCGAGAACGGCCTCGTTGTTCACCAAGACCTCTTCCGCTCTTTTGTGCCGCAGTTTGTGCCACGCTTCCAGAATGAGATCTTTGAGGTGCTTGATCGGTTCACCAAGGCCCTTGCAGTCAATCCTGATGCTAGATCCGCTTTCGACCTTAACTACGGCGAGTGTACCACTGCCTTCAATTTTATAGGCCCGACACACGGTTTCATACGCTTCCTCTGCAAAGGCCGTTGCTTTGGCAAGGCGAGGCAATGGAGTATTCTCTTGGTCGATGCTGACGAGTTCAAAACTGATAAAGGTCTCGGGCAACTCAGGTGTCAGCATCTCCTCAGGAGTCGTGAGTTTCTCGATAGGATCAGCAGAGCCAATCATGACCCACCATGCATGATCTACCAAATCATTTGGCTGGCTTTTCTGACGGTCCTCTTCCTGCTCCTCTTGCGCCCTGCCCGATCTTTCCCTCAAAGGACTCAGACGGAGCCAACGAACAAACTTTTCAGGATCTGTCAGGGCATCCAGGCCAAAGGCGCGCAAGATTTGTATGCCGGCGGTATCTCTTGACAATTTTTCGGCGAATCGTGATGCATCGTGTATCATTATGATCGCATCATGGTGCTTGCCGGCCAAATCTTTTTTGGCGCCGAGAGGAAAAAGCCATACCTCCAGGGCACCTCTAATAATCACGCTTTTCTGATTTTCCCGTTACGTAACCCATTGATTTATAACAGTACAATATCTGAAAAATGGTATTGATAGAGGTGCCCATATGTCTTCTTCATCGTAAGCCTCCTTGTTTTGGTTGTTTGATCCTTGCCTATCCGGTTAACGCCCACGACCACTACATGTAGGGTGCCGCCACTCTCCCGAGTAAAGTTCGGCATAGGTTGGAGCAGAGGTGTCGCCCGCGATGCCGAGCAATGAGCGGAAGGCGTTGAACGGGTAGAACCGCCTGTTGAAGCGGAAGGTGAACTCGTTGAGGTAGGCTTGTAGGTGCTGGTGGCTAACGCCGTGGTGGATACCGATCAGCCACGTCTTCAGGTTGGCGAAAACCAGATGGATGATCGGCAGGTATTTCTCGGCAACCTCTGGATCACCACACTCGGCAACAGAAAAGTGCTCATAGCCGCGCTTGCCGAGGCCAGCATAGCCGCTCCAATCGTCGGTAACGATCAGCGATCCCGGCGCGACGGCGCTCTCGACGAACCCACAGAGCGACTCGGCGCTACGGTCGAACACGACGGCGAGCCGAACGCGTCCGACCGTAGCGTCCGTTTTTCCGGTTGTCGAGCTTGGTGCCCGGCTTTCGATGACGCACCTCGATGGCACAGGAGACGAGAACCTTGTGGTGAACACCACGGCCTTCCCCACGCGTTCGCCCGCCAACCCAGGTTTCGTCCACCTCAACATGGTTCTTGGGCTGTCCACCGATCCTGTCTTGGTTGGGCCGCACCATGCCCGAGCGGAGCTTGTGGAGGATTTGAAAGGCCGTCTCGTAGCGCGAAAGACCAAGTTGCCGCTGAAACTGCACGGCGGACATGCCGGGCGTCTGACTGGTGACCAGATAAGCGGCCCAGAACCAGACGTTCAGCGGAGTGTGGCTACGCTCCATCACTGTTCCCACCGTCAGCCCGGTGTTCTTGCGGCACTTGCGGCAGCGCAGGACGCCAGGGCGGTTTTCAAAGTGGAACGGCTCTCCCGTAGTGCCGCAGTGCGGGCAGACAAAGCCGTCTCTCCAGCGGGCTTTCTCCAGGTAGGCAGCGCAGGCCGCATCATCGGGGAAAAGTCGCTGGAACTCGGGTAGCGATTGCGGGAATGGGAGATCGGCGCGGTCGAGAACATCCATGGCGCGCTCCCCTATATCCGGGTTGCGCCCATACTAGCCCTAGTGGGTGTGGGTGTAAACCGGATAGGCAAGGACTTAACTACTTGGCCCTGGTCCTCAGGACTCGAAAGTTATTGAGAAATCACAATAGGTTATGCTTATGAAAGCCCTGTTTGCCGGACCAACGGATGGAGACCACAAATTATTTTGTTAGGCGTTGACACCATGATAAGCGGTAGCGGATAATCTTGTCGGAAGTTACCCCCCGCCGGACTTGCCGTAATGGCCCCGGCGGGGTTATTTTTTGGCGATCATGCCCGAAGAGCCCCTCGAAAAACGAGCCGTCGCATTTTACGACGGGCAGAACCTGTTTCATCACGCCAGGGCGGCATTCGCCCACTATCATCCAAATTACGATCCGGTGAAGCTGTTTGACAGAATCTGCCACCAACAGGGCTGGAAACCGTCTGGTGTCAGGTTCTATACCGGCGTTCCGGCAGCGGAAAGGGATGCGTTTTGGCATGGATTTTGGTCGAGGAAACTCTTGGCGCTGCGCCGTGGGGGCGTCTTGGTCGTCCACAGGACTCTGAAGTATCAGACGGTAGAAACCTACGATCGAAACGGCCAACAGGTGCGGATCGAGGTCGGGCAAGAAAAAGGCGTCGATGTTCGTTTGGCCCTCGACGTGGTGCGCTTGGCCCTAGCGAACCAACTAGACGTCGCCGTGATTTTCAGCCAGGACCAGGACTTCGCCGAGGTACCCGAAGAAATTCGAGAGATTGCCCGAACGCAAGGCAGATGGATTAAGGTTGCGTCCGCGTTTCCGAGCGGAGCCGACGCTTCCGCATATCGCGGCATCGACAAGACCGACTGGATAAGAATTGACAAGGCTCTCTATGATTCGTGCTTGGATCATCGGGATTACCGGCCCAAGGGAATCCCGGCTTCGAAATAAGGTGCGGCCGCCAACTCTCCACCTTGGTTGACAGCGGGCTTCATTGCTAGAATAGTCACGCCTTTTCCGCGGGCGCCGGCCTTGGACCGCCGGTTCCGGCGGATTTTCGCTAGCTGTTGGGAGCCGTACCGTGAGCGATGCGCTGATGCCGACCTACGCCCGGACCCCGGTCGCTTTCGAGCGCGGCGAGGGTGCCTATCTGTTCGATACGGAGGGTCGGCGCTACCTCGATTTTGGCGCCGGCATCGCGGTCAACGCGCTGGGCCACGCCCATCCGAAATTGGTTTCGGCCCTGACCGAGCAGGCGGCCAAGCTGTGGCACGTCTCCAACCTCTACGAGATTCCCGAAAGCGCGCGGCTGGCGCGACGCTTGGCGGACCACAGCTTCGCCGACCGGGTGTTCTTCTGCAATTCCGGCGCCGAGGCGATGGAGGGCGTGATCAAGCTGGCGCGCCGCTACCACTACCACGCCGGCCATCCGGAGCGATTCCGCATCATCACCTGCGAGGGCTCGTTCCACGGGCGCACCCTGACCACGCTGTCGGCGGCGCAGAACCCGAAGCACATCGAGGGCTTCGGTCCGATCACCGAGGGCTTCGACCAGGTCGCCTTCGGCAACCTGAACGAGCTGCGCGCCGCGATCACGCCGGAGACCGGCGCGATCCTGGTCGAGCCGATCCAGGGCGAGGGCGGCGTGCGCGAAGCGAGCCTGGAATACCTGAAAGGTTTGCGCGCGGCCTGCGACGAGTTCGACCTGCTGCTGCTGTTCGACGAGGTTCAGACCGGCATGGGCCGGACCGGCAAGCTGTTCGCCTACCAGTGGTCCGACGTCGCGCCCGACGCCATGGGCCTGGCCAAGGGCCTGGGCGGCGGCTTCCCGCTCGGCGCCTTCCTGGCCACCGAGAAGGCCGCGGCCGGCATGACCGCGGGGCTGCACGGCAGCACCTTCGGCGGCAATCCGCTGGCCATGGCGGTCGGCAACGCGGTGCTCGACGTCCTCCTCGAGGACGGTTTCATGGCGCGCGTCGACGGCACCGCCCAAAAACTGCGGCGCGGGCTCGAGGAGCTGGCCGGGCGCCATCCCCTTATCATCGACGAGGTCCGCGGGGTGGGCTATCTGATCGGCCTGCATTGCGTGGTGCCCAACGGCGAGCTGGTCGGAAAGCTCTTGGAGCAGGGTCTTTTGACCGTGCCCGCGGCGGAGAACGTGGTGCGCCTGCTGCCGCCGCTGATCATCGAGGAGGCCCAGGTCGAAGAGGCGCTCGGCATCCTCCAGCGGGTCTGCGCCGGCTGGGCCAAGGCGGCCTGACATGGCCCCCAAGACGTCCCCCAAGGCGCCTGCGATCAAGCACTTCCTCGATCTCGACCGCTTCGAGCCGGCGACGCTGCGCGAGATGATCGAGTGGGGCAAGGACTTCAAGCGCGGCCAGGCGCCGGGCGGCGAGGCCCGGCCCTTCGTCGGCAAGGCGCTGGCCATGGTGTTCGAGAGGCCCTCGACCCGGACCCGGGTCTCCTTCGAGCGCGCGATCCGCCAGCTCGGCGGCGACGCCATCGTGCTCGAGACCCAGGGCAGCCATTTGGGCCGCGGCGAAACCGTGGCCGATACCGCGCGGGTGCTCTCGCGCTACGTGGACGCGATCATGATCCGCACCACCGACGAGGCCAAGCTCCTGGAGATGGCCGAGCACGCCACCGTGCCGGTGATCAACGGCCTGACCGACCGCACCCATCCTTGCCAGTTGATGGCTGACATCATGACCTTCGAGGAACACCGCGGCGCCATCGAGAACAGGGTCGTGACCTGGTCCGGCGACGGCAACAACATGGCGGCGTCCTGGATTCACGCCGCGGTGCGCTTCGGCTTCGAGTTGCGCCTGGCCTGTCCCGAGCCGCTGAATCCGCCCGCGGACTTGCTGGACTGGGCCCGGGAGCAAAACGGCCGCGTCCTGGTGACCCAGGACGTCGAGGCGGCGGTCGAGGGCGCGGACTGTGTGGTCACCGACACCTGGGTGTCCATGGGCGACGAGACCGGCGATAGCCAGCAGCGGCACGACCTGCTGCGGCCCTATCGGGTCGACGACCGGCTGATGGCGCGCGCCAAGCCCGACGCCATCTTCATGCACTGCCTGCCGGCCCATCGCGGCGACGAGGTCACCGCCTCGGTCATCGACGGTCCCAGGTCCGTGGTCTGGGACGAGGCGGAGAACCGGCTGCACGCCCAGAAGGGCATCCTTTACTGGTGCCTGAGCTGACTCCACGGGATTCGGCGGCCCCGGATCCGGCGGCGGAGTTCGACCTGGTCCAGCCGTTCCTGCTCGAGTCCTCGGGCATCCGGGGCGATCTGGTGCGCCTGGGCGCGGTCGCCGAGCACATCGTCACGCGCCACGCCTATCCGGGGCCGCTCGCCGGCTTGCTGGTGGAGATGCTGACCCTGACCGCCATGCTGTCCAGCATGATGAAGTACGACGGCGTGTTCTCGTTGCAGACCTCCGGCGACGGCCCGGTCCGGCTGATGGTCTCGGACATGACCTCCAAGGGGCACCTGCGCGGCTATGCCGGTTTCGATGCGGAGCGCCTGGCGGCGGCCGAGGCGAACGCGGGCGTCGCCGAGCTGCTCGGCCAGGGCCACCTCGCCTACACCGTCGACCAGGGCCCGGACATGGAGCGCTACCAGGGCATCGTGGCGTTGCGCGGCGCGACCCTGGCCGACTGCCTGCAGCACTACTTCCTGCAGTCCGAGCAGATTCAGACCGGGTTGATGGTCGTCTCCGGAAATTCCGGGGGTAGCTGGCGCGCGGCCGGGCTGATCCTGCAACGCCTGCCCGAGGAGCCGGCGGGACGCGCCGCGGCGGCCGCGCCCGACGACGACGCCTGGCGCCGCGCCATGGTGCTGCAGGCGAGCTGCACCGAGGCCGAGCTGCTCGATCCCGGCCTCCCGGTCGACACCCTGCTGTACCGCCTGTTCCACCAGGAAGGCGTGCGCGTGTTCCGGCGCCGGCCGCTGGCCGCGCGCTGCCGCTGTGCGCGGGCGCGCCTGGAGGCGACCCTGCGGTCCCTGCCGCGCGCGGAGATCGAGGACCTCAGGGTCGACGGCGAGGTGGTCGTGACCTGCGAGTACTGCAATCGGCGCTACCGTTTCGACGACGCGGCGCTGGCGCGCATCTACGCCTCCGAACCGACGCCTTGATACGGCCCCATTAGCGGCGTAAGCATCGCCTGTGTCATCTCTGCGAGGGTCGAGTCCATGCCGCGCCGAAGACCTGCCGTAATCCTGCTCTGTCTGATCTTGTCCGGCCTCGGACTCTCGGCCTGCGCCACCCCGCCGCCGGCCCGGAACCTGGAAAAGATCAGCTACAGCGAGCGCCCGCCGATCCGGCTCGACGTCCGCGAGATCGAAATCCAGCGCGCCTATCAGCCGCCGAACGCGGCGCCCAACGTCGACCACCTGTTCCCGGTGCCGCCGGCGGCCGGCGCGCAGCTCTGGGCCGCCGATCGGCTCAAGGCGGCCGGCCCCTTACGCCGCGCCCGTTTCATCGTGCGCGAGGCGCCGGTGATCGAGATCCGGCTCGCGCGCTCGGGCGGCCTGACCGGCGCCTTCACCATCGAGCAATCGGAGCGCTACGAGGCCCGCCTGGTGGCGGAGCTCCAGATCCTCGCCGAAGACGACCGCGTCGAGGCCTCGGTCACGGTCGAGGTCACCCATTTCCGCACGGTGCCCGAGAACCTGACCCTCAACGAACGGCTGCGGGTCTGGCACCAGATGACCCGGAGCCTGCTGGACGAGATGGACCGGCAGCTCGACGCGACCATCAAGGAGGCGCTCACCGCCTACCTGGTGCTGTGACCGAACCCCCATGATCGGCGTGTTCGATTCGGGCCACGGCGGGCTCACGGTGTTGCGGGCGCTGGTCGCGCGCCTGCCCGAACGGGTCTTCCTCTATCTCGGCGATCACGGCCACGCGCCCTACGGCGAGCGCGCGGACGCGGAAATCCATGATCTCACCCGCGCCAACGTGACCCGGCTGTTCGACCGCGGCTGCCGGCTGGTGCTGCTCGCCTGCAACACCGCCGCCGCGGTGGCGCTGCGGCGCTTGCAGCGGGACTGGCTGCCCGGCGCCTATCCGGACCGGCGCGTGCTCGGCGTTTTCGTGCCCATGGTCGAGGCGGTGACCGAGGTGCCCTGGCACCGGGAGACGCCACCCGTCGGCGCGCCCCCTGAGCCGGCGGTGGGGGAGCCAGTCACGGTCGGGGTG
>JADFJG010000164.1 GCA_022566265.1 Pseudomonadota bacterium
ACCGGGGCGTCCTTGAGAAACGCCCGCGCGATCGCGACCCGCTGACGCTGTCCACCCGAGAGCTGCACGCCGCGCTCGCCGACTCGTGTCTCGAGCCCCTCGGGGAGCGTGGCGACGAAGTCGGCCAGCGCCGCCCGTTCTACCGCCGCGCGGATATCGGTTTCGCCGGCGGAAGGATGGGCGATCAGGATGTTGGCGCGCAAGCTGTCATTGAAGAGATAAGTGTCCTGCGACACCAGGGCGATCTGACGGCGCAGATCGTCGAGCCGGTAGTCCTTGAGATCATGACCGTTCATGCGCACCACACCGCGCGCGGGGTCGAAGAAACGCATGAGCAAATGGGCGGCCGTCGTCTTGCCCGCGCCCGAAGGGCCGACCACGGCCACCGTGCCGCCCGCCGGCACGGTAAAGCTCACCTCCGAAAGCGCCAGCCGGCCGGCGCCATAGTAGGCGAAATCGACACCGGCGAAATCGAGCGACACCCCCACGCCGGCCGGCGCCGCGGGCACTCCCGCGCCATCGGTAACAGGCACTTCTTCGCTATGCACCGCATGAATCCGCCGTGTCGCCCCCAGCGTATCCGCCAGCTGCCGGCCGACATTGGCGATCTCGGACACCGGCAGGAACGCCGCCATCGCCAACAACGTCAGCAACGGCAGGATGCCGCTGTCGAGATCGCCGGTGGCGACGAGACGCGCCCCGGCGATGATAACCATGAGCCCGCCAAGGCCGGTCGCCACCTCCAGCATCGCCGTCTGTAGGGTCAAGTCCCTGAAGAACGGCAGACGCGCCCTATGGTGGTCGTGGACCAGCCGGGCAAACTCCGCGCCGCGCCGCGCCCCTTGCTGGAAGGCAACGATCTCGTTCAGGCCCTGGATCGTGTCGACGGCATGGGCGTTGAGCTCACCCAGGGCCTCCCGCGCACGCGAGGCGAATTCATCGACACGGCGGCGCAAAACGAACGGGCTGAGGATGACCACCGCTAGAAAAGGAACGAGGGCCACGGCCATCTGCCAGCCGAAGGCGAATAGGGTGGCGAGCACGGCGCCTGGCACCAGCACCGCGACGAAGGCGGGGGCGACGGTATGGGCGAAGAAGTGTTCAACGGTCTCCACGTCCTGGGTCGCCATGGCGGCGAGATCGCCGGTGCGCCGACGCAGCAAGTAGGCGGGCGCGAGCCGGTCCAACTTGTTGAAGAGCGCGATTCGCATCTCCGCCAGCAGGCGGTAGGCCATGTCGTGGGCGACCCAGGATTCGAGCCAGTGCAAGACCCCCGCTAGGGGCGCGACGAAGCTAAGCGCGAGCAAATAGGCGTCGAATGGCGTTCCGGCTTTGACCGCCGCGACCATGAGCGCGCTCAAGACGCCGACGCCGATGAAAGCGAGAACGCGTGCGACGCCGAGCACGAAGGCGAGCATCAGCCGCACCTTCCGCGACGCCACCAAACGCAGCAAGGCGGCGATGGCGCCGAGCCAGCCCATGCCTTCAGCGCGAAGGATGGCGTCGGTCGGCTCCATCTGGGCGGCGTGATCGTATGCCGCCGGCTCCGGGTCCTCCGGCGCCGGGCGGTCCCCGGCCACGCCACCGGGCGGCAACGCGCTGGCGGCGCCATCTTGTGCCTGGCCCGCCATGAGGCGCCAATAAGGACCGCGCCCGGCCATAAGCTCGCCATGGGTGCCGCTTTCTACGACGTGTCCGTCCTCCAGCACCAGAATGCGGTCGGCGTCGATCACGCTGGACAGGCGATGAGCAAAAATGATCGTGGTCCTGCCGCGCATCAGCCGGTCGAGTGCCTCCTGTATCACCGCCTCGTTCTCGGCATCGACCGAGGACAGGGCCTCGTCGAGCACCAGGATCGGGGCGTCACGCAACAAGGCCCGGGCGATGGTGATGCGCTGGCGTTGACCGCCGGAAAGCCGGATTCCCCGTTCGCCGACGACAGTGTGATAGCCCCGCGGCAGCCGGGTGATGAAGTCATGGGCGTTGGCGGCCCGGGCGGCGGCTTCGAGCTCCTCGCCGGTCGCCTCGGGTTTGCCGAAGCGCAGATTGTCCTCGACCGTGCCGTGGAAAAGGTACGTGTCCTGATTAACGACAGCGAGCTGGGCGCGGATCTGATCGAGGCCGAGCTCTTTGATGTCGCGGCCACCGAGCCGGATGGAGCCAACTTGGGGATCGTAGAGCCTGAGCAGCAGCCGCACGATCGACGACTTGCCGGCTCCCGATAGCCCGACGACACCGACCCGCTCCCCGGCGGCGACGCGGATGTTGAGGCCCCGGTGCACGGCGCCCCGCGCGCCGGGATAGGCGAAGCGTACGTTCTCGATCTCCACCGTCGGCGACAGGTCACCGTCGACGGCTTCGCCCGTGGCCTCGGGCTCGACCAGCGGCGCCGCGTCCAGAATCGAGTACACTGCCCGAGCGGCGGCCTCGCCGAGCATGCCTTGATGTATCAGAGAACGGAGATCCCGTAGCGGCCGAAACACCTCGGTCCCCATCATCAGAACCACGAGTAGCACCTCGAGCTCCATCACGCCGGAGTTCACCCGGTAAGCGCCGAAACCGACGGTCGCGGCGGCGCCAACGGTGATGCCCGCGTCGGTGATGCCGCGCGACGCCGAACTCGCCGCCAGCAGCCACATGGTACTGCGAAACAGCGCCCGCGCCTTTTCCGCCAGCAGCCGCGCGCGCGCCTCGCTCTGCCCGAACGCCTTCAAGGTAACGAGACCCTGGACAGAATCGAGGAACTCCGCGCTGAAGTCTCCATAGGACCTTTGGCGGAAACGGCTGCTTTTACGGTTCCAGCGCTGGAACACCGAGGGCGCGAACAGGGTGATCAGCGCGAAGGCAACCAACAAGACGGCGACCGGAAGGTCAAGAAAGGCGACCAACGCGAAGATGGCGACGGGCGTGAACAGGGCGACGAAGATTTGCGGCAGGTACTGGCCGAAGTAGGTTTCCAGCTGTTCGACCCCATCGATCATGGAGAGCATGACGTCGCCGGTGCGCCGCAAACCGAAATGGGCGGGGCCGAGTTCGATCACTTTGTCGTACAAGCGCTTGCGCAAGTGGCGCTGCACCCGCGCCGCGGTGCCATGGGCCACCATGTTCCGCCAGTACTCGAGACCCCCGCGCAACACCATGACGCCGGCGACCGCGGCGAACGGCATGATCATGGCGTCCAAGGGCTCGCCCCGGAATACCTTGGC
>JADFJG010000011.1:0-31222 GCA_022566265.1 Pseudomonadota bacterium
CGGCACCGATGAGGACAAGGTTCTGTGCCGCGAGCTGGAGCCGGCCGAAGAGCTCAAGGGGGCCATTCGCGACGGCAAGGTCTACGGCCTCGGCGCGTCCAACATGAAATGCGGGCTCGCCGCCTTCATGGTCGCCGGCAAGGCGATCCGCATGAGCGGCGTCGCCATCAAGGGGGACCTCATCCTCGCCGCCGTGGCCGGGGAGATATCCCGCACCCCCATCGGTCCCTATCAGTCGGGCGATTACCGGGGGGAAGGAACCGGCACCCGCCATCTCCTCACCCATGGCGTCCAATCGGACTACGCCATCGTCGCCGACGGCTCCGCCCTTTCGATAATCTGGACCCAGACCGGCGTCGCCCAGTTCAACATCTCGACCTTCGGCAAGCCGCGTTCGGCGTGGGGAAAGACCCGCGAGGAGTCCCCGCCCAAGGATTCCAACGCCATCCTCAAGATGATGGATGTGATCGGCGCGGTCGAGGCATGGGCGGAAGAGTTCGAGCACGAGACCGTCTACCAATCCGCCAATGGCCCCATCCTGCCGAAGGTGAATGTCGGCGCCATACGCGGTGGCGCGCCCTATCGCCCCAATTATTATCCCGGCGTCTGCGATCTCTATGTCGACGTCCGCATGCCGCCGAAAACGACGCCCGTCGAGGTCCAGCGCCAACTGAAGGCGGTGCTCTCGGGTCTCGAGTTCGAATGCGAGCTCCGGATGTACGGCTCCATGCTCGGTTATGAGGCCGAAGGCGTCGAGAAGGTGGTGGAGACACTTGAGTCGACCTACCGCGCGCTCTATGGCGAAAAGACGCCCGAGGTCACGCCGGGACGCGCCAGCATCTGGACCGACACCAACATCTACAACGAGATGGGCATCCCGGCGTGCAAGTTCGGCCCCCGGGGCGAGAGATGGAAACTCCGCTCGGAACGGGTCGAGATCGAGGAGATCCACCGGGCGGCCCAGGTCTTCGCCCTGGCCGCCGCCGAGATCTGCGATTGGCCGAGATAGAGGCCCCGCCCTGCCCTATTTCAGCAGATAGCCCCATTTCTTCTTCGCCTTGGCCCAAAGCTCCGGTGGCGGCATGTTGACCTTGGGGTACTGGTCGCGCCAGTGATAGGGCCGGCAGGCGTCGATGACGGCGCGGGAATTGGTGGTGTTGCCCCTGTCTTTCTCCCACGGCGGTATGGAGGGGTCCAAGGGCGTGCTCCAGGCGCCCTTGATGATGTCGATCGAGGTCGCCGGATCGGAACGGAACACCAACGCCCACATCAGATCGCCGAGGTCGGAGACGTCGATATCGTCATCGACGACGATGACGTATTTGCCGGCATAGCCGCCGACGCGGCACTGCGCCGCGATGTGACCGGCCTGGGTCGCATGGCCGGCATAGCGTTGCTTGATGGCAACGCCGGTCAGCATCCGCGAACCGCCGACCTCGTGACACCACACCGAGGTCACATCGGGGACCCCGGCTTGGGCGATCTGTTCCTTGAGGAGCGCCGAGCGGACGACGGCGCGGTAACGCGCCTGTTCCTCGGGCGGGCGCTGGGGCGGACAGCCGAGCATGATGGGATCGTCGCGGTGATAGATGGCGACGACGTCGATCACCGGGCCTTCATGCACGGGAGAACCGTAAAAGCCGGTCCATTCGCCGAACGGCCCCTCCGGGCGGGTCTTGTCGGGATGGCAGAACCCTTCCAGCACGATCTCGGCCTCGGCCGGGAAAGGCAGCCCGGTGTGCCGGCCGAGCACCACCTTGAGGGGCTCGCCGCGCAGCGCCCCGGCGACGTCGTATTCGCAGACCCCGTGGGGCACCTCGGTCGAGGACATGAGAAAAGTGAGGGGATCGACGCCGATGACGACGCAGACCGGCATCGGCTCTCCGGCGGCGGTGTATTTCTCCCGATGCAGCCGGCCGTGCTTGCCCGGCGAGATGTAGAAGCCGACGGTTTTGGCGTCGTGGATCATCACCCGGTAGGTGCCGACATTGACCCAGCCCTCGTCCGGGTCGCGGGTGACGTTGAAGCTGCCGGTGCCGATATACCGCCCGCCGTCGGCGTCATGCCATTTGGGCGTCGGGAATTTAAAGACATCGACCTCATCGCCGGTGAGGACGTTCTCGAGAACCGGGCCGTCTTCGACGATCTCATGGGGGATCGGCTGGTCGATGGCCTGGCGGTAACGGTCAAGAAACGCGTCGCTCAACTCGACCTTGGTGAAATCGGTGGGAAAGCCGAGGATCATGTTCTGGCGCCGGCCGCCGAAGAAGTTCGTCAGCACGCGAAAGCCCTTGGGATAGCCGGGTATTTCGTCGAACAGCGCCGAGGGCGCGTTCTCGTCATGCTGCAGGAGCTCGGTGGCAAGCCCGATGTCCTCTTCCCACGTGGCCCCCTTGACGTGCCTGACTTCGCCGAGCTTCTCGGCCTCCGCGATCCACTCCCTGAGATTGCCGTAAGGCACGCCTAGGAAAACATTCCCTTCTTTCATCATCCGTGGCCCGTCCTCGCTGATTGGTTCACATCCTATGTTAACCCAATCGGGGTCCGAGGAAAGGGCCGATCCGCCCCGGCGTCCTGGCCACAAGGCAGGGCCGGAGATTTCCGAACGGATGAAATGGGATGCCGGTGCCCGCTAGACCAAGTAATTTCCCAACCCGATGTGGAATCCCTCCGTCAATTCCAGTAAGATGCGCCGAGGGAGGCTCGGTCTTGCCTAATACAACTCCCGAGCGATACGCCAGGGTAACATCGAACCCTGGAGACAGAATCCGACCGGCGGTTACGGCCCGGACCGCTTACGGTGTATGACAAACGAGGGCTCGAACCACGCGTGGTAATTGATGCGATGGCCGGAAGATTTGGTCTATTGAGATCCAACAAAGCGAAGGACGAGCAGAACGCCGCCGACAAGCGGCTGCGCCGCATCATCGCCAAAGACGAAGATGGCGAACCCCAGGAGAAGGAACACCCGGCCGCCGACGCAGAGGCCGAGAACAGGGCCCAACGCCACATCGAAACGGAAGGCCGTCTCGCCGCCACCAGGGCGAAGCGCGAGGCCGAAGCCGCTGACCTCTTGGCGGCGGCGGAGGCCGAATGGCGGGCGGAGGCGGACGAACGCCTCGCCGCCACCAAGGTGGAGCGCCGAGTCGAAGCCGATGACCGCCTGGCGGCGGCGGAGGCCGAGTGGAAGGCGGAGGCGGACCGGCGGTTCGCCTTCGTGGCGGCGGCGGAGGCCGAATGGCTGGCGGAGGCGGACGAACGCTTCGCCGAGGCCAAGGCGGCCCGGCAGCGAGAGGCGGACGAACGCCTTTCCTCCCTGGAAGCCGAACGCCAGACCGAGACCGAAGGCCGTCTCGCCGCCACCAAGGCGGAGCGCGAGGCCGAGGCCGCTGAGCGCCTGGCGGCGGCGGAGGCCGAATGGCGGGCGGACGCCGACCGGCGCCTCGCCGAGGCCAAGGCGGCCTGGCAGCGAAAGGCGGACGAACGCTTCGCCTCGGCAAGAACGAAGTGGGAGCGCGGTGCCTTCGAGCGTCTTTCCTCCTTGGGGGCCGAATGGAAAGCCGAGGCCGACAATCGGCTGGCGGCGGCGCGAGCGGAGTGGCGGGCCGAGGCGGACAAAGATCTTGCCGCGGCGCGTACCGGGTGGTCGCGACAGGCGGCCCAGCGTACTGGCGCGGCGGATAGGGTCCAGGGGAGCAATACCGAAGTGGGCGCCGAACCGGGCATCGGGGAGGAATTCGCCGATTTGTTCGCACAACAGCCGGGCTTGGAGGATCAGGTCCCAGAGGCGGCGAACGTCACCCACGACCCGGACCGGACGGATGAAAAGACGGCGGGCGTGAAACGGATGTTCGGGCGTCCCTGGATGTGGGCCACCGCCGCCGCCATCGGTGTGGGACTGGTTTTCGCGTCTTCCCTGACGCCGATTTTGGATACCGTGAAATCCAAACTCGTCCCCAAGGAGCCGCCGGTTGCCGCGACAGAAGTCCTGTACGTGGAAACGGACATAGCGAATATCCGGGAGAAGGCGTCTACGAACTCCCGCATAATCTCGAGGGTGGCATATGCCTCGAAGGTGACCGGGGTCCAAAGAAGAGGCCCCTGGGTAAAGGTGATCACCGACGGTGGGAAGGAGCCGGTTGGCTGGATCCACGCGTCCTTGCTGACACCGCGCAAATCTCAAAGACGGTAACCGGCGCGATTTCAGCCCCTACGCCAACCAATCCCTTTCGCCAGATCGGGACGCCAGGCTTCAAACACCGTCTGGTGGCGGACGAACGCCCCCGCCCTATTCGGGTTCGAAGAAGGCCAGGGTGCGGACCTCGATGCTTTCCCGCGGCGCCGCGCCCGGCGGCGTCGCCGGATCGTCGAACGAGGTGTGGGCGGTGAACCGCGCCCGGCCGTCCCTGGCCGAATCGTAGACCTTGAAGACCAGCGCCTCGTCCCGCCGCATGTTCGGGAAGTAGTACCAGCGGTGATCGGCATTGTAGGTGATGCGGTAGGTCTCCCCGACCCGGTCGGGATAGCGGCGCTCGGCCACCAGCATGTCCTCGGGCACCAGGCTCCTGGCATCGCAGATCGCCAGCGGATCCGAAACGATCGGCTGGCGGATCGCCCGCCACACCTGGATGACGGCGAAGCGGCCCTCAAGGAGCGCCTCGGCCTCATCGGCCGGAAGCAAGTCGCGCACGCGTTGGGGCGCCGACCATTCGGTGTAGTCGTTATGCACCGATTTCACCGGCTCGCGGATCAGTTTCTCTTTGCGCACCGCCTCGTCGCCGGTCCGCAGCGTGTGATCGAAGATGACGACGCGCGCAGCGCCGGTGCGTTCCTTCACCAGCCGATCGATCTCGGGGTAATAGACCGCCGTGATCTCGTCTTCGTCGAAGAAATCCTTGACCGCGGTGTCATGGCGGACGAACTCGAAGCCGTACTCGTCGAGGGTGAATTCATCGCTCATCGCGCGGCCGTCGCGGATCATCACCCGGCGGTCCTCGTACTTGCCGACGCGCGTCCTGACGATGTTTCCAGGCGGCAGGGTTTCGGTCACGGGCTTCTCGCCGGTATCGACGGAATAGGGCAAATTTGCCTCGATGAAGCCGGTCCCTGGCGCCTCGGCGCCGCGCTGGGTCATGGCGATACTCTCCTGGCGGTTCCTTCGGCCATTCTACCAGTTAAGGCGCAAAAATCCACGACACTCCTCCACTGGCCGTCAACCCGCAACCTTCCTCGCTTCCGCGGTGAGGGCGGGGACGATCTCGAGGAGATCGCCGACGACGCCATAGTGGGCGACCTGGAAGATCGGCGCGTTGGGGTCCTTGTTGATGGCGACGATCAGTCTCGAGTCACTCATCCCCGACAGGTGCTGGCTGGCGCCCGAGATGCCGCAGGCGAGATAGACCTTGGGCGCCACGCTCTTGCCCGAGGCCCCGACCTGACGCTCGCGCCCCAGCCATCCGAGATCGACCAGCGGACGGGAGCAGGCCATCAGCCCGCCAAGGGCCTGGGTCAACTCCTCGATGACGGCGATCTTCTCCTTGCCGCCGATGCCGCGCCCGACGGCGACGATGATCTCGGCCTTGGTGATATCGACATCGCTCACCGCTTCCTCGATCACCTCCAGTACCTGGCCGCGGGCCGGGACCGCCGATAAATCGACCGCCACCGGGCGCACCGCAACCTCCGTCGCGCCAAGCCCGACGGTTGGGGTCGCCCCTCCCTGCAGCGCCACCAGGGGAGGCCCCTTCCCCTCCAAAACGATCTTCGCGTGCTGGGTTCCGTCGAAGAAGGGCCGGGTAACGACCACCGCGCCGTCCTCGATCCCGACATCGACGCAGTTCGTCATGGCGGTCACGCCGAGCCCGACGGCGATGGCCGGGGCAAGCTCCATCCCCACCAGGCTGTAGCCGATGAGAATGAGGCCGGGATCGATGGCGCGCACGGCCTCGGCGATGGCATGGGCCTCTACTCCGCCGCCGGCCCGGGCCAGGGCCGGATCGTCCAGCACCCAAATCGTGTCCATGCCCTTTCCGCGCAAGACCTCGACAACGTCATCGAGCCCATGCCCGAGGACCAGGACCGCCAGTCCGACGCCGCCTGAATCCGCCAGCTCCCGCCCCTTGGTGAGCATCTGCAAGGTGACGCCCTCGGGCTCGCCCTTCCAGTGTTCGGCTATGACGAGAACATCGCCTTGCATGGGATGGGGCATGGGATTAGAGGGCGGCCCTGATCCTGGCGAGGAGCGCGGCGGCGATCTCGGGCGTGGCGCCTTCGAGGAACCGCACCCGGCCGACCCGCTCCGGCGGCGAGACGCTCTGGTATCTGTAGCCTCGCGGAACGATCTCCTCCTCCGTCAGGCCAAGCTCGGTGAGCGATAATGAGCGTATCGGCTGGGCGCGGGCGCGCAGCATACGGCCGGGCGGAACGAAGTTGAGAGGCTGGATACCGGTCTGGACGCAGAGTAGCGCCGGCAACCCCAGCCTTATATCGGCGAAACGTCCGCCGCCAAGCTCCTTGCGCACCTTGATGGACTGCTCGCCATCCTTCTCCACCTCGGTCACGGCGAAAGCGAAGGGAAGACCGAGGCGCGCGGCGGCGGCGACGCCGACGAAGCTCGCCAGCGTATCGCGGGACTGGGTGCCGGTCAGCACGAGGTCGAATTCCATCTTGCCAAGCGCCGCCGCCAGCACCGTGCTCGCCACTTGCGGGTCCTGAACCCGGACGTCGATGCGCAACGCTTGATCGGCGCCCTTGGCGAGCGCCAGATAGAGGATATCCTGGGTCGTGATCGGCCCCATGGCGAGGGCCGTGATCTCGCCGCCGTAGGCCCGTTTGAGGGCGCAGGCCTCCTCCAGCGCGTATTCGTCGCATTCGTTCATCGCCTGGAATTGGCTTTGGAATTGCAGCGCCTTTCCTCCCGGGGCGACTTCCACATCGGTCACCGCGCCGGGTACCGCCTTGCAACAGACCACTATCTTCACCGGCCCCGCCCTTCCATTCGCCGTTCAACCCAACGATAAGCCTTGCGGCTGGCTCTAGCCGGCGGCGTTCCGTCCGCCGATTCGACCCGTTACCGCGCCGCGCATAAGCCCCGAACCGCTGGGATAGTTGTAGTAGAAGAAGCCGCCCGTGAGCTCGCCGGCGGCGAACAGGCCACCTATGGGCCGGTCCTGTTTGTTGATCACCTGGCAGTTGGTGTCGACCCTCAGCCCTCCGTAGGTGAAGGTCAGCCCGCCGGCGACCGCATAGGAGGTGAAAGGCGGGGTATCGATCTTCTGGCACCAGTTGGACTTGGGCGGATAGATGCCCTCGGTCGCCCTTCCGTCGCGGATCGCCTCGTCGAAGGGGCGATCCTCCCTGACGGCGTCATTGAACCGGTCCACCGTCCCGGCCAGGACATCGGCGTTGATCTCCAGCATTTCGGCCAGTTCCCTGATGGTGTCGGCGACGATCGGGATGGCGCCATGGTAGCGGTGGCGGTTGACCGCTTCCTCGACCTTGGCATCGAAGATCTGATAGGCCACGGAGCCGGTCTGCTTGACGATCTCGGCGCCGGTCTTGGCGTAGGTATAGGCATGGAAATCCTCGCCCTCGTCGATGAAACGCAGCCCTTCGGCGTTGACCATGATCCCCAGGGACCAGGCGTAGCGGTGGGTCCGGTTGCGCAGGTTGGCCGGATCGAGGAACCCCGCCTCGTACTCGCCGGCGTTGGCGTCGATCGGCGTGGTGTGGGTGCCGCCCCAGTGGCCGAAGGGCTGGGCGCCGATATCCAATGCCATCTGGATGCCGTCGCCGGTGTTGAACTTGGTGCCGCGCACCTTCCCGAGGTCCCAGCCTTCGCCGAGGAACTGCCGGCGCATCGCCGGATTGGCCTGGAAGCCGCCGCAGGCGAGGACGACCCCGTTGCACTGGATCTCCATCAAACCCTCGGAATCCTGGGTGACGATGCCGCCGATACCGCCTTTATCATCGATCGTCAGGCGGACGGCGGCGGTATCGAAACGTATCTCGACCCCACTGTCCTCGAGAATGCGCTGCCACATCCGCACCAGTCCGGCGCCGCCGTCCTTGGAATGGATGAAGCTTTGACCGTGATGCCAGCGGAAGCGGTCGCCCTCGGGCACCGAGCCGGTATAAAGGATCTCCCACTGGATTCCCGCGCCCCGCATCCATTCGACCGTCGGGTGGGATTCATTGACCAGAAGCTCGACCAACTCCGGGACCGCCTTGCCCCGGGTGACCCGCATCATGTCGGAATAAAAATCGTCCTTGGTGTAGGGATCGAGATCGATCTTCTCGAACTCGTCATCGGAAATGTGAGGCAGAAGAGGCTTTTCGTCGGCAAGGCCGTCGTGCGCGTGGCGGAACTGGGCGCCTGAACTGAACCAGGTATTGCCGCCCCGCTTCCTCTCGGGCGCCTTTTCCAGCACCACGACCTTGGCGCCGGCGCCATGCGCCGAATATGCCGCCGCCTGCGCCGCGTTGCCGAAGCCGACGACCACCACGTCGCATTTGTCCGTTTTCATCGATTGGCCTCCCTTTTTTTTCTTGGCTCATGGCATCGAGCCACAGTTTACGTGCTATCGGGCCCGAGCAACAACTCGGCGATATCGAGGACCTTCATCTCCCGCCCGCCCTTTTCGCTGGCGATCCCCTCCTCCAGCATGGTCATGCAGAAGGGACAAGCGACGCCGAGGATATCGGACCCGGTCTCGAGCGCGTGCCGGGCGCGCAGGTTGCCGACGCGTTTCTCGCTGGGCTCCTCCGCCCACATCATGCCGCCGCCGGCGCCGCAGCAGAAACTGTTCTCCCGGTGCCGTTCCATCTCCACCATGTCGGCGCCTGGAAGCGCCGAAATCACCGCTCTCGGTTCGTCGTAGGTGTCGTTATAGCGTCCCAGATAACAGGGATCGTGATAGGTGATCTTCCCGGCCAACCCGCCGGGCGGCTTCAATCTCCCCTCTTCGATCAGTTGGGCGAGAAGCTGGCTGTGGTGGATGACCTCGAAGGCGGCGCCGAATTGCGGATACTCGTTCTTGAAGCTGTTGAAGCAGTGCGGGCAGGTGGTGACGATCTTTTTCACCTGGCGCGAGACCAGCAGTTCGATATTCCGCCGCGCCAGGGTCTGGAACAGGTATTCGTTGCCCATGCGCCGGGCCGGATCGCCGGTGCAGTGCTCTTCGTTTCCCAATATGGCGAAATCGACACCGGCTTTCTGGAGCAGCTGGACCAACGCGCGCGCGGTCTTCCGGTTCCTCGAATTCAGCGCCGTCGAGCATCCCACCCAGTAGAGGTATTCGGCGCTTCCGACCTCGGCGAGGATCTTCACATCGAGCCCTTGGCACCAATCGAGCCGTGAAGCGGTGGCCCCCGGATAAGGGTGGCCGTGCGCCTCGAGACTGCGCATGGCCTGTTGCATGGTTTCGGGGAAGCGCCCCTCTTCCATCACCAGATAGCGGCGCATATCGACGATCTTCGGCACATGCTCGATGAATACCGGGCACACTTCCATACAGGCCATGCAGGTGGTGCAGGACCAAAGCGTCTCCTCTTGTATTCGCCCTCCGATCAACGGCGACACCTGACCGGCCGATGACTGCAAAGCTTGAGCGTGCAATTCGTCGCGCAGGTCCAGGATCAACGACTTCGGCGACAGCGGCTTGCCGCTGGCGAAGGCGGGACAGGCATCCTGGCAGAGGCCGCACGCGGTGCAGGCGTCGAGGTCAAGCAGGCCTTTCCAGCTAAGCCGATCGATGCTGTCGGCGCCGAAACTCTCCGCCGTCTCGAGATCGATGGGCTCGATCATGGCGCCCTTGGCGTCGAGGGAGCGAAAATAGATGTTGGCCGGCGCGGTGAAAAGATGCAGCAGCTTCGAATAGGGCAACCAGGCGATCAGGGAGAACACCAGGGAAAGGTGGAACCACCAGAGCGAGGCATGCAGCGGACGAAGAGCCTCCATCGGCAGAACAATGATGAAAAGTTTGGCGGCGAGGAACCCGACCGGCGACCAGTCCGCCCAGGGGTCACCGGTGGCGGCGATCCTCAACCCCTCGAGGCCGAATCCGGTCACCAGGATGACCACGAGCAGGGGCACCGTGACCGCGTCCCGCCATGTGTTGTCCAGCCTCTCGGGCCTGAAGAAAAACCTGCGGCAAAACGCCATGAGAAGTCCGATCAGGGCGAGCAGACCGAAAACATCCAAAGCCAGGGACTGGAAATAGAGATAGAAGCGCCCCTGCATGACGCGAAGGCCGAGTTCCGCGTGCATCCAGACGACGACGGTGCCAATGAACAGAACGACGAAGCCTGAAAAGAAAAGGAGGTGGAAGAGCCCGGCGTAGGGATTGGAGAAGATCCGCCGATGGGCGAAGCCATAAAGGATGAGCCCCTTCAAGCGCCGAAGGGAATGATCGAAACGTCGTTCCGGCCCGCCGATGCGCCAAAGACGAACGTGGCGATAAATGCCGGTGGCGAAGACGGCCAATGCCGGGACCAGCAATACATAGATCAGCCAGGCATCGCTGATATTCCAATAGACCTCTCTGGTCGGGATCACTGGCCCCCTCGGCAACCGCCGGACAGGAATATCGGAGCGGTTTTTTAGTAATATTTAGAATAGGTTATAGCTTATATTAGATATACTGCTTTAATAATATCGGCGCAAAAGACCCGGCGAGTTGGCCGGGCCGTTCCACCGTAAGGCTCTTGGTTTCGTCCGCCAATTTACCGGCGATCTTCTGGGTCCGTTCGCCGAATTCGTTTTCAGCCGTCGATTTTCTCGAGGGTCTTCTTCTCCCGGTCGGCCTTGGGTTCCGCGGTCTCGAAGCCATGCACCGAAAGATCGATGTTGTTGCCGTCGGGATCGGTTATGCGGGTTTCGGCATAGAGGCGCCCGGCCGGGCGTTCGGCGGGCGCCGATAAATTCCATTCGGCGATGCGTCCGGCGATTTCGTCGGTGTCCTCGATGTGGAAGCCGATATGGTTGATGCCGTTGGGCTTGCCCTCGGCCCGGTTGGGCAACAGCGCCAGGGTGATATGGCCGTCGGTCAGGAAGATGCCGCCGCCCGGGGTGCTCTCAAGGACCTCCATGGCGAACACTTCGGTATAGAATTTGGCAAGCTTCTCCGGATCGAGGGTGACGATCGCCAAGTGCCTGAGTTTAGGCATGTTTCCTCCCCTATTGGCCGTTATTTATTGGTTGATTCATTTTCCCATTTAACCCCTCGACCGTCAACGGCCACGGCTTTGCTCCAGACTACGTCCTAGCTGCCGGGACGCTTTCGATCCGCGAACCTCGCGGCCGCCTACTGGGCCAGTTCCTCGACGGCGAAGGCGAGGCTCTTGACCAGCTCGGCCATGAAGGCGGTGTTAAGCGTCTCGATGCTGTCGGTGCCGGTATGGTAGTGGGGATTGCGGAAGAAGGCGGTGTCGGTGACCATCACCGCCGGCCAGCCCCGGTCCCAGAACGAGGCATGATCGCTGAGCCTCGACGCCGGCAGGACCCAGCCGTTGAACGGCACCGTCAGGGTCTCCACCGGCAGTTCCGGGTTGCGGTCGAAACCCCTCAGGATGGTCCGGCAGAACCGGCGAGAGCGCCGGTTGCCGACGATAGCGATATAGTTTCCCTCCCTGGGATAACCGGCCCAGCGCAGCACCGGCGGGTAGTCCTGCCGCGCGCTGGTGAACCCGACCATCTCGAGGATGATGGCGCCGAGCACGCGTTCGTCGCGGCGCGCGAGCTCGCGGGCGAACACCCGGCTGCCCTGCAGGTGGGTCATGAAGGCGGGCGCTTCCTCGAGGGTAAAGGCGGCGAGGCGCACCGGGATCGGCGGCGGATCGGCGGCGAGTAGCCGCGCGATCTCCAACAGCACGGCGACGCCGCTGGCGTTGTCGTCCGCCCCCGGCGTTCCCGGAACCGTGTCGTAATGGGCGCCGATGACGTAATAGGCGGGCGACCAGGCGGCGTCGGGCGGGGTGGCGATCAGATTGGCGACACGGTGGCCGAAATAATCGTAGCCCTGCTCCGTCACCGTCAACCCGGCGGCCTCGAACTCGGCGCGGATGTAGTCGGCGGCCTTGGCCAGGCTTTCGGCGCGTAACGTCGTGCGTTCGCCGATCCTGTCGCTCAGCGCCGCCGCATGCCGGTAAAGCGTTTCCTCCAGGGCGTTTTTTGTCTCGTTTGCCATGCCAAGGCACTCGCCCGGCCCGGCCGCGCATGTAGCGCGGAGGCCCGATGTGCGCCGCTCACCCCCCCTATTAAAGGCATAGTATGCCCCGGCTTTTCCGCCGGGTCAGCAATTATCCGGGGTTTCAATCGCCCCGCGGCCCAAAGCCTTCGGGCGACGGGCCGGCGGCGAGGGCCCGCGCCTTGGCCAGGTATTGTTCGAAGGGTTGGCGCAATTCGGGCGCCAGCGCGTCGCTGCGAAGCGCCCGGCGCAGCCCGTCCAAATCGTCGTGGCCGAAATTGCGAAGCCTGTTGATCTCGGTGATGCTGACGCCCTCGGGATCCCTCATCACCCGCTCGATGTCGTCGCCGGCGCCGATCTCGCCTTCCTCGATCACGCCGAGGTAAAATCCGACCCGGCCGCTGGCAATGAACCGCTTGGCGAAATCCTTGACGCCCATCTTGGCGACGATCTTGGCGCAGGGGTTGCGCGATTGGGTGACCCGCAGGAGCGCCCCGCCGATGCGGAAGACATCGCCGATATGCACCTCGTCATCGGCGATGCCCTCGGTGGTGAGGTTCTCGCCGAACTGGCCGAAGCCGAAATCATCGCCGCCGAGCTCGGTCTGCCAATAGGCGTAGTTCTCGAAGCCATAGGCGTAGACCGCCTTACAGGCGCCGCCGTGGGCCTGGAGGTCGGCCTGGCCGTCGCCGTCGATCTTGAGGGCACGCACCATGACCCGGCCGCCGACGGGCTGCTTGTAGATACCCGTCATCACGGTCCTGCCGTTAAGGACGACCTCCCTGGGCAGCGAAACATTGACCGATAGGAGCTTCATCCCGCGCATTCTCTAGCGTGGTTCAATCCGAGGCTTTTACCACCTTTTGGTCGATGGCGCCGAAGATAGATTGGCCTTCCCCGTCCAGCATCTCGATCCGCACCCGGTCGCCGAAGCCCATGAACGGGGTCGTCGCCTCGCCGCGGGCGATGATCTCATGCGTCCGTTTCTCGGCCAGGCACGAGCACCCCCTGGCGGGGTCCCGGTTGGATACGGTGCCCGAGCCGATGATGGTGCCGGCGCCAAGCTCGCGGGTGCGCGCCGCGTGGGCGATCAGTTCGGGAAAACCGAACTGCATGTCGTCGCCGGCCTCGGCCCGGCCCAAGGGTTCGCCGTTGAGATCGACGCGGAGCGCCAGGTGCACCCTGGCGCCGTCCCAGGCCCGGCCCAACTCGTCCGGCGTCACCGCGACCGGCGAGAACGCGGTCGCCGGCTTGCCCTGGAGGAAGCCGAAGCCCTTGGCAAGCTCCGCCGGGATCAGGTTGCGCAGGGAGACGTCGTTGACCAGCATGAGCAGCCGGATATGGCCGCCGGCCTGATCCGCGCCGATACCCATCGGCACGTCATCGGTGATCACCGCCACCTCGCCTTCCATGTCGATGCCCCAGTCCTCGGAGCCGGCCTCGATGTCGTCGGTCGGCCCGAGGAAGGCGTCGGAGCCGCCCTGATACATCAACGGGTCGGTGAGGAAGCCCGGCGGCATCTCGGCGCCGCGCGCCTTGCGCACCAGCTCGACGTGATTGAGATAGGCGCCGGCGTCGAGCCACTGATAGGCGCGGGGCAGCGGCGAGGCCAGCGCCGTGGCATCGAGGGCGAACGCCCCAACCGCGCCGCCTTCATTAAGCGCGCCGTAGACCGCGTCGAGCATAGGCGCCGCGCGCGCCCAGTCCTCGAGCGCCGCCTGCAGGGTGGCGGCGGCATCGGGCACCGGGGCGGCGGTAGAGAGATCGCGGGCGACCACCACCAGGGTGCCGTCACGCGCCGGCGCCTTCAGGGATGCGAGCTTCATTCGGCGGCCTCGGCCTTCACCTTCCAGCTATCGACGTAGCCCGTCCACTCCACGGCCTCGGCCTCGGCCGCGACCTCGAGCGCGTCGCGGGCGTCGATCATCACCGCCACCTCGTCGGTCGCCTTCCGCGCCCCCGCCATGCCGGTCGCCAGGGCCATGGGATGGGGGCCGTGGGGAAAGCCGGCGGCATGAAAGGTGAGCATCCCGGGACGGATGTCGTCGCGGCTGAAGAAATCGCCCGAGTGATAGAACAGGACCTCGTCGTAATCGTCGTTGTTGTGGAAGAACGGCACCTTGAGGGCGCCGGGATCGGTCTCGATGGGCCTGGGGCAGAAGGTGCAGACGACGAAACGCCCGGTAAGGAAGGTGGTGTGGGCCGAGGGCGGCAGGTGGTAGCGGTGGCTCATCAGCGGGCGGATGTCGCGCCAGTTGATCGACACCGGCGCCAGGTTGCCGTGCCAGCCGACGGCGTCGAGCGGATTGAAGGGATAGGTGACGGTGCTGATGGCGCCCGAGCGCTTGATCCTGACCCGCCATTCCCTTTCGTCCTGCTGGGCGAGGAAGGCCTCGTCGATCGCCGGCACGCTGAGCATGGCGGGATCGAAGATGGCGTGGGCCCCGACCATGCCCTTGTCCGGCAGCCGGTAGCCGTCGTTGGTCGCCTCGATCATCAGGAAGACCGCGGCGCCGGCGACCTCGATCCGCCACATGGTGCCGCGCGGCAGCACGATGTAATCGCCGTCGCGGAATTCGAGACGGCCGTAATCGCAAAACAGCTGGCCGCGGCCGGCATGGACGAAGATCAGCTCATCGCCGTCGGAGTTGCGCACCAGATGGTCCATGGCGCCTTCGGCGCGCCACAGGCGCAACCGCAGGTGCGCGTTGCCCAGCACCGCCGCCGCGTCCCAGGGGCTGGCGCCGACCTCGCCGATCCTCGCCAGGTCGAAGGCGCGCGGGCGCAACGGCCCCTCCCAGCCGCTCCAGCCGGTCGGCGGATGCTTGTGATGCATCTGGGTCGCCGGCCCGGCGAAGCCTTCGCGGCCGAGCTCGCGCTCATAGGTGCCCTCGGGCAGGTCGGCATGGGCCTGGCGCGAGGCCCGGCCCTCGATGCGGGGAAAGGGTATCCAGTTCTTCATGCCTTGAGCACCCCTCTCCTCAGCTGGTCCCGCTCGATCGATTCGAACAGGGCCTGGAAGTTGCCCTCGCCGAACCCCTCGTTGCCCTTGCGCTGGATGATCTCGAAGAAGATCGGGCCGATCACGGTCTCGGTGAAGACCTGCAGCAACAGCCCCTCACCGTCGCTGGGGGCGCCGTCCATCAGGATGCGGTGCTTGGCGAGCCGCCCGATGTCCTCGCCATGGCCCGGCAGGCGCGCATCAAGCGCTTCGTAATAGGTGTCGGGCACGTCCATGAACGAAATGCCGTTGGCCGAGAGCCCCTCGAGGCTGGCGAAGATATCGTCGCTGCCGAGCGCGATGTGCTGGATGCCCTCGCCCTTGTAGGCCGCGAGGTACTCCTCGATCTGCGATTCGCCATCCAGGGATTCGTTGATCGGGATGCGGATCTTGCCGCAGGGGCTGACCATGGCCCGGCTCTTGAGCCCGGTGACCTTGCCCTCGATGTGGAAGTAGCGCTGCTCACGGAAGTTGAACAGCCGCTCGTAGAACTCCGCCCATTCGTCCATCCGCCCGCGATGCACGTTGTGGGTCAAATGGTCGATGGTGGTCAGGCCGACGCCGCCACCGCCAGCACCGGGGCCGGCGTTCTCGATGGGGACGAAGTCGACGTCGTAGATGGTGCGCTCGCCATAGCGGTCGACGAAAAAGATCAGGCTGCCGCCGATGCCCCGGATCGCCGGGATATTGAGCTCCATCGCCCCGACATGGCCGTAGAACGGCTGGGCGCCAAGCTCGATCGCGCGGGCGTAAGCCCGGGCGCCGTCCTTGACCCTGAACGCCATGGCGCAGACGGAAGGCCCGTGCACCCGGGCGAAGGACTGGGCGAAGCTGTCGGCCTCGGCGTTGACGATGAAGTTGACGTCGCCCTGGCGATAGAGGGTGACGTCCTTGGAGCGGTGCCGGGCGACGGCGGCGAAGCCCATGCCGGTGAACAGCTTGCCCAAGGCCTCAGGCTCGGGCGCGGTGTATTCGACGAACTCGAAACCGTCCGTCCCCATGGGGTTGGCGGCATCGCCATTGGTCGCATCGCCATTCGTCGCATCGGCAACCATCGAACCTCCTTTCAAGGTCCGGTCCGAAAAGACGCGCCCGGCGCCGCGCGGCGCCGCCGGTCCCCAAATCGGCCCTTGACGTTGATCGTCAATTCGGCCAATTTAGTTGCAAATGAAACTAATTCCAAGCGAAAAATGAGCGCCGGGGAAAAAATCGCGGCGAAGGCGGACGGGCGGCTGGTGCTGGAGGACTTCCTGCCCTACCGCCTGTCGGTGCTGACCAACCGCATAAGCCATGCCCTCGCCAGGGAATATGGCGCCCGCTTCGGGCTGTCGATCGCCGAATGGCGGGTGATGGCGGTGCTCGGCCGCTTCGCCCCGGCCTCGGCCAACGAGGTCTCGGAACGCACCGCCATGGACAAGGTCCGGGTGTCGCGCGCCGTCGCCAGGCTCAAACGATCGGGCCTCATCGTCGCGGCGACGGACAAGGCCGACCGGCGCCGCTCGGCGCTGAGGCTGAGCGCGCCGGGCAAGCGGACCTACCGGCGCATCGTGCCCCTGGCGCTGGGGCTGGAGGCGGAGCTCATCGGCGCGCTGACGCCGACGGAACGCACAACGCTCGATGGGCTCCTCGCCAAGCTCCACGCCCGCGCCGAGGTGCTGGATCGGGGCTAGCCCAAGAAAAGGGGTCAAGTCTTGACAATTATCATTTTAGGCTGGTTCTCTGCTAAAATGATAATTGTCAAAAAGGAAAAGGGGTCAAGTCTTGACAATTATCATTTTAGGCTGGCTCTCTGCTAAAATGATAATTGTCAAGACTTGACCCCTTCCCGCACGGACCCCTTCCCGCGCACGCGCCCTGCCGGGCTACATTCAGGGAATTCGCCAGCGCTGATGTCCCAGCTCGTTCGCCAAATTGTAGACGCGGTCCACCTCGGCGATGTCGTAGAACGCCGTCACCTTGCGCTGCGGAAGCAAGGTGAAGAACTCGAGCCCGGTGTTGCCGGTATCGGTCTTCCACCAGCGTACTTGTGCGAAGGTGACGGTGCCGGTGCCGACGAAACCTTGCACCTTGCCGATCGCCGGCACCTTGTCCCAGGGGGTTCCCGACAATGGCGAGGTGGTTCCGGTATCGAGGATAAGGACACGGTAGTTGGTCAGGGCGTAATAGAGGCGGAGCTTGTTCCACCTTTTGTTAAAGAACCGCCCGACCAACAGATAAAGGCCGAGGAGGCTGAACATGGCGGCGAGCGCCAGGAAGAGGAACGATCCCTCCTGCCCGCCCGATCCCGCCGCTTCGATATATCCCTTGACGAACCCCGCCGTCGCGAAGATGGCGAACCCGGCCCAGGCTATGGAGAAGGGGACGAGGGCGAGGTCGCGGCGGTCGAAGTTCACCGACGGGTCCGGCCGGCCGGTCCAAAGGATCTCCTCGCCGTCAAAGAGTTGGTCCTCGAAAAGCGCCGCGTGCTCGAGATCGGACATCGTTTGCGTCTCTTCAAACCGCCATCCCAAACGCCGGTCCAAGGTGAACCGGCAAGGAAAAGCCGTCAGCCGGGGAAGGTGTGCATCGCCATAAACAATGCTGACAAAAATCACTTCAATTGATTTTATATTAATGACTTAAGCATATACTTTAAAGTGATAAATCACTTTTTAACCAATTAATGTAATACTATAGGTTGTCGTTTGATACAGGAGACAACTATGTTTTCAAGCTCTGTCGCGGTTGCGGACGAAAGCGGATCGAATGTGCTTTGTTACGCCGTCATGGCGACCGTGATCGCCTCCCTCCTCATCGTCGAGTTCATGGCGCTTGGCGGCGTGCTCGAGGGCCTTTCCATCGTCGCCCTGTTCGACATGATCGACGCGCCGTCCTGCGGCCTGACGAGTTTCGGCCAGGACGTCTGAATCGTTACGATCCCGCGCCACCGACGGCCGAGCGGTCGGCCCCGACCGGCTCAACCGTGACGTACGACCGCCACCACCATCGCCCATTTATATGACCTCCAGAAACACCACCTCCCGACAAGAAAATTGATCCTTCCGCAGTGGATTTCTCGGATCACATTTTCGTGATCCGGCTTACAACCTCTTATAATCTCTGGGAAAACGAATTTCTACCAGACTCGTTAACTTTTTGTAATACTGGATTGCTCTTGAAAATTGTGTTAGTAGTATATTTGTCATCGCAGATGGTAAAGGATGCTGCAGACAAAAGCTCCATCCGATAAGCCGGGTTACGGCGCAACGGAGCGCGAAGGAGCAACTGCCGGCAGGGCGCCCATGGCGGTCGAGGGAGGCCAAACATGCGAACATCACCGATAATTATTGTCTCGATCCTGGCCATGGGCCTGGCGGGAACGGCACATGCCGCGAAACCAGTGCCCGCCCCGCCGCCCGGCCCGACGGAGATTACCGCGTGTCAGGACATCACCCAGCCGGGCGCCTATGTTCTAGTGAATAACTTGACTGCGACCGCGAGCGACTGCATTCGCGTCTCGGCCGATGTCGTGAGCATCGATCTTGCCGGCTTCACCCTCGACATGACGGGCGGCCCATCGCCGGCCACGGCGGGGATCAGGAATATCGACGCCGGCGCCGGCTTCGCCGATGGCCTCTCGGTCCGTGGCGGCACGATCACGGGCTTCGGCAGCGGCATCCTGATCGAAGGCGGCATCGGTCACCGGATCGAGGGCGTCCGTGTCGTTGGCAACACGGTGGAAGGGATCAGGTTCGAATTTGTCGGTTTCCCGGCTCAAGGCATCGCCAACATGGTCAAAGACAACATCATTGTCGGCAACGGCACGGGCATTGGTGGCAGAGGTGGGCTCGTCTTTAATTGTCCGGGCGCCATCCTCGGCAACATCATCGCCGATAACGGACCCACATCGCCCACCACCGCCGAGGAATTGGCGACACATCTTGCAGAAGAGCAGTTTGTTGAAACAGGCAGCAGTGTTTCCACTTGCACGTTGATGGACAACGTTCCGAATTTCGATGCGAATGATTTCACGGCCCCTTTTTGACGCCCATCGGGAGGACCGAATGGCAAATTGTTGGCGAACGGCCCGCTGCGATCCGAAGGCTATATTGACGGTCGAGTGCCCGGATTTAGTGTGAAAATGAGAATGAACGCTCCCAAGGGAGACCAAATCATGCGAACTTCGCTAATATTTTTTGGATTGATTTTCGCTTTCGGGGTGGCGGGAACGGCACATGCCGTGAAACCGGTGCCGGCCCCGCCGTCCGGCCCGACGGAGATTACCGCGTGTCAGGACATCACCCAGACCGGGCCCTACTTGCTGGTGAACAACCTTACGGTGACCGACGGCGACTGCCTGCGCGTCTCGGCCGACAATGTTGTGATCGATCTCGCGGGCTTCGGGATCAGCATGACAGGCGATCCTTCGGCTCACAGGGCAGGAATCAGGAACGTCGATTCAGGCGCCGGATTCGCCAACGGTCTTTCGGTCCGCAATGGCGCCATATCAGGATTCAGTAGCGGCATCAGGATCGACGGCGGCGCCGGCCACCGCATCGAGGGAGTCCGCATCAGCGATAACACGGTCGACGGGATCGGGATCACCGGCGCCTTCAATGAGACCGGAACCGGTGTTGCCAACGTCATCAAGAACAATGTCGTGGTGCGCAACGGAACGGCGGCAGCGAATGGCGGCGTCGGCGGGATTATCGTCAGATGCCCGGCCATCGTCGCCGGCAATCTCGCCGTCGAAAACGGCCCGAACACGGCAACCGCCGAACAGATTATCGTCGATGGGTGCCATAGCGACACCATCGGCTTTCCGGACCGGTCCTTCTTCTGTACCTTGGTCGACAATCAACCCGTTATCAGTGTAACAAGCCTGCCGAACTGTACTTTGGTACCTTGAATGCGGTGGCTGGGCGCGACGCAAGTCGAGATCGACGTTCCGCACATCATGGTGAAGGCGCCGTCATAATTCTTGGCCATGCCGTCGATGCGGACGTTATTGGTTCCGTCGGCGCCAGCCGTCACCACGGCAGAATATCCCAGCCGCGCCTAATCGAGACAAAAGCCCTTGTGGCGGACGAAGGCGCCGAAATCGGCCCTTTGGGGCTTGGAATACTGCCGGGCCTTGTCCTCGCTCCAGCCGTAGGGCGTCGTCGTTCCGTATTCGCCCGTATGGCGTTGGCGGGCGTAAGGCTGGAGATCGGCGCGGCGCGCATCGTAGGCATCGATCCCCCGGCGCAACCCGGACTCGTTGAAGCGGTCCTCGTGCACGGTCACGGCGAGGGGCAGACGCAGGCTTACTTTACCCTCGCCGGCCGGCCAGCCGAGCGTCAGCCCGGCCACCGGGAAGACATGGTCCGGCAGGTCCAGCAGATCGCTGATCCGTGAAGCGTGGTTCCTCACCGCGCTGATGGCGCAGCAGCCAAGCCCTGAGCGTTCGGCGGCGACGATGAAGGTCCCGAGCACGATGGCGGCATCGACGGCGGCATTGAAGAAGGCGTCGAGATGGTCGTTGGCGAAGGGCCTCCGCCGCCATTCGTGGAGCTGCCTTTGGCGGCGGTTGTTGCCGCAGAAAACCAGGAAGGCGGGGGCCGCCGCGATCCACTTATCCTCGGGGAACAAGGCGTCGATGCCGTCCCTCAAGCCCCGATCCCGGACGATGACGATGTCGCGCTGCTGAAGATCGCTTTTCGTCGGCGCGCACAAGGCGGCGGCGGCGAGGGTCTCGATCAAGGCCGGGTCGACGGGAAGATCCGAATATTCCCGATGGGTGCGCCGCCGGGCCAGGTATAACAAGGTGTCGTCGCCGCCCGAGGGATCATGGGCCGGCGGCGCCTCGCCGAACCTGTAGGCGAAGTGATCCCGAAGCGTTTTCGCGGGCTCTTGCGCCATGACTGAATCCTCCCCAATCCGTACCGTCCGGAACTGTTATTTTGCCGGCGATACAGGCACCCCGACCACGAGGACATGATACCGCGCGTTTGCACGCCATGCTATTGTTGGCGAGGAATGGCGGAAGCGAATGACGGAGGATCCGGGTGGCCGAGACCATGCGCCTGTTGTGCGAGGAGCACGCCAACCTGGCGAAGCTTCTCTATGTCCTCGAACGCCAGATCGAGACCTTCAACGCCGGCGGACAGCCGGACTACGACATCGTCGAGGGCGTCATCGGTTATTGCCTGAGCTTTCCGGAGCTCTGCCATCACCCGAAGGAAGACCTCGTATTCCGCAAGCTCATGGCCATCGATCCCGCCGCCGCCGATGGCATGGAAGACCTCGAGGCGGCGCACGAGGAACTGGCGGCGCTGACCCGCAAGTTCGCGTCCACGGTCCATCGGGTGCTGCACGATCCCGGCGCCCAGCGGCTCGCCTTCGCCCGCGTGGCGCAAGACTTCCTCTACCTCTACAGGCGCCATATAGAGATGGAGGAAACCACCTTCTTTCCCGCCGCCCTGAAGGCGCTGGGGCCGGAGGATTGGGCCGAGATCGACGCCCAGGTGAGCGACCCCGATGACCCCCTTTTCGGCGCCAGGGTCGAGAAGCGGTTCGCCGCCCTGCGCCAGGAAATCCTCGATCTCGACCGCGCCGATATCGAAGGCGGCGAATGAGCCGCCAACGCCGCCCCGCCTGCCCGGTCCGGGGAGATCGGGAAACCCCGTTACCGACCCCTCGTCGGGTGAACGAGTGGCTTGGCCTGGTCCCCGGAGACCCTGCTTCAGGCCCGGGGCGGGGACGGTTCTATCGATGAAACAGGCGACGCATCATCTGACCCTCGAGCCGCGAGGCCGGGGGCTCTTCGAGGTAACGGACGAGATCGCGGCATGGCTCGCCGGGCAATCCGTCGACGAGGGACTGCTGACCCTGTTCATCCCCCACACCTCGGCCTCGATCCTGATCCAGGAGAACGCCGATCCGGACGTCAGGCGGGACATCGAGACCTTCTTCGCCGATCTCGTTCCCGAGGGCGCCGGGCTTTACCGGCACACGTCGGAAGGGCCGGACGACATGCCCGCCCACATCAAGGGCGCGCTGACCCAGACCCAACTCGCCATCCCGGTGAGCGGCGGGCGCATGTCGCTCGGCACCTGGCAGGGAATCTACCTTTTCGAGCACCGCGCCAAGGCGCGCCGGCGGCAGCTTATCCTCCACCTCATCGGCGAATGAGGGCTAAACCCGGCGCGGCGCAAGCCCGAAACCGCGTTTCATCGGCCGCCAAGGAGAACCATCCCAAATGACTCAAGAACCCGAAGCCGCCAAGGCCCGCGCCGTCGGCATCAACCACGTCGCCCTCGAGGTCGGCGATATCGACGCCGCGCTCGAATTCTACGGCGCCATCTTCGAGCTGAGCTTACGCGGGCGAAGCGAGACCATGGCGTTCATCGATCTCGGCGATCAGTTCATCGCGCTGTCGACCAAGGGAACGCGACCACCCGACACCGACCGCCACTTCGGGCTGGTCGTCGACGATGCCGGCGCGGTGCGCCGGGCGCTCGAGGAGATGTCGGTCGAGCTGCTGCCGGGCGGGCGGCTGGATTTCCTCGACCCCTGGGGCAACCACGTGCAGATCGTCACCTATGAGGACATCCAGTTCTCCAAGACGCCGGAAGTCCTCCGCGCCATGGGGCTGGGCGGGCTTGGCAAGTCCGAGGGCGCGAAGCGCGAGCTTGCCGACAAGGGGATGGCGCCCCGGTGATTCGTTTCGCCGGAGGCTTGAGACAGGCGATCCCGTCGGGTCCGGATGAACGCGGGTTGACAATGCCGGGGGGATAGAGCGGGCGAGGTCAGTCGGCGCCTGGCGCGTGTACCAGGTTCGAGGCACTTTGACGAAAACGTTCCGTCAGCGTCTTGATCTCGACCCGGACCGCGTCGAGTTTCTTCTTCGCCTCCTGCTCCTCTCTCGCGAACGCCGCCATCTTGGACTCGTGCTCCACTCTGGCGTTGCGAAGCGACTGGGCGAGCCGGTCCAGCTCCGTTTTCATGCGCTGGGTTTCGTTGGCGTGCTGCGCATCGAGCAGGGCCGACGCCGCCTTGTGCTCCCGCTTGGCCTCATCGGCGACCTCGCATTTCAGGCGCTCGCGCTGGCGTTCGAGATCCTTGATATCCCGTTCGATCCCGTCGGCGACTTCCAGCACCTCGCCGATCTTGTCCAGGGCCTGGCGCTGGCGATCGATTTCCCCAATGATTTTCAGTGCTTCCTTGACTTTCATGTCGTGCTCCTATCTCCCGCTCCTGACCGTCATGGACCATTACTATCGGTAAGGATCCTGAGGTCTCAGTAAGGACGAATGGATCCAGCCCACCGGCTTCCTCGCGCCGTCGGTGATCACCCTGACCCAACTGCCCTTTCTTTTGACCCCGGTTACCTTCGAGTTGTACGCCACTCTCGCGATGATGCGGGAGTTCGAAGACGCCTTCTCCCGGATGTTCGCCATGTCGGATTCGACGATCCAGACCTCTTCCTGGACGATGAACGTCTCCTTGGGCTTGAACCTGGCTTTCACGCCATCCAACACCGGCATCAGGGAGGGCCCGAGAAACAGCCCGACGACGATGGTGGCGGCGGCGGCCCACATCCAGGGACGGCCGTATTTGCCGCCTTTGCCCTCTTCCTCTTCATCCTCCTGCTTCTCGTCCTGATCATCGTTCGCCGCTTCGGGACCTTCATCCTCGCCGACCCCGGTGTGCCGCTCCTTTTGCACGACGCGCTGTTGTGAGAACAGTTCGGCGAACTCGTCCGCCATGTTCGCCCCCGCGCCCGTTTCGGCGCCCTCTTCGGCGCCCGCCTCCCCGCCCCCACCGACGGCGCCAGGATGGTGGTCCGTCTGCCCGACACTTTGGGCAGCGGCTGATACTTGCTCGGCCCGGGCCCGCCACTCTGCCTCGGCGGCCGCCAGTCGCCGTTCGGCTTCGGCCATCAATTCGGTCTCGTTGAGACGCCGGGCGGTTTCTTGCTCCCAACCGGCTCTCGCCTCGGCCAGGCGTTTCTCGGCCTTGGGCCGCCAGTCGGCCTCGGCGGCGGCCAGGCGTTCCTCTTCCTCGGCCCGCCAGCCGGCCTCGGCGGAGGAGAGTTGCCGTTCCCCCTCTTGCTGCCAACCGGCCTTGGCCTCGGCCAGGCCTTTCTCGGCCTCGGACCGCCAGTCGGCCTCGGCGGCGGCCAGGCGTTCCTCTTCCTCGGCCCGCCGGTCGGCCTTCACCGACCCCTGGCGCTTGTCGGCTTCGGCCCGCCACTCGGCCTCGGCGGAGGAAAGTTGCCGTTCCCCCTCTTGCTCCCAATCGGCCTTGGCGGCGGACAGGTGTTTCTCGGCCTCGGCCCGCCAGTCGGTTTTGGCGGCGGCCAGGCGTTTCTCGGCCTCGGCCTGCCAGTAGGCCCTCACCGACCCCTGGTGCTTGTCGGCTTCGGCCCGCCACTCGGCCTCGGTGGAGGAAAGTTGCCGTTCCCCCTCTTGCTCCCACTCGGCCTTGGCGGCGGCCAGGCGTTTCTCGGCCTCGGCCCGCCACTCGGCCTCGGTGGCGGCGAGGCGTTCCTCGGCCTCGGCCCGCCGGTCGGCCTTCATCGACCCCCGGCGCTTGTCGGCTTCGGCCCGCCACTCGGCCTCGGCGGAGGAGAGTTGCTTTCCCGCCTCTCGCTCCCAACCGGCCTTGGCGGCGGCCAGGCGTTTCTCGGCCTCGGCCCGCCACTCGGCCTCGGCGGCGGCGAGGCGTTCCTCGGCCTCCGCCCGCCGGTCGGCCTTCACCGACCCCTGGCGCTTGTCGGCTTCGGCCCGCCACTCGGCCTCGGTGGAGGAGAGTTGCTTTCCCGCCTCTCGCTCCCAACCGGCCTTGGCCGCCTCGATGCGTCTCTCTTCCCCGGCCCACCATTCGGCCTGGACGGTTTCCTGGCGCTGCTTCTGTTCGACTTTCCAACTGGCCTCCGCCGTCGAGAGTTGCTTCTCGGCGGTGCGCTCCCAGTCCTTCCTGGCCTTGGCGAGACGCTTCTCGGCCTCGGCCTGCCATTCGGCTTCCAGTGCCGCGATGCGCGCGTCCGATTCCTTCTTCCGCTTGGCTTCCGCCTCGGCTAGGAACCTCTCCTCATCCGCCCGCCATTCGGAATCCTCCTTGGCCAGGCGTTCCTCTTCCTCGGCCCGCCGGTCGGCCTTCACCGACCCCTGGCGCCGTTCGTGCTCGGCCCGCCAGTCGGCCTCGGTGGCGGAGAGTTGCCGTTCCCCCTCTTGCTGCCAACCGGCCTTGGCCTCGGCCAGGCGTTTCTCGGCCTCGGCCCGCCAGTCGGCCTCGGCGGCGGCCAGGCGTTCCTCTTCCTCGGCCCGCCGGTCGGCCTTCACCGACCCCTGGTGCTTGTCGGCTTCGGCCCGCCACTCGGCCTCGGCGGCGGCCAGGCGTTCCTCTTCCTCCGCCTGCCGGTCGGCCTTCACCGATCCCTGGCGCTTGTCGGCTTCGGCCCGCCAGTCGGCCTCGGCGGCGGCGAGGCGCTCGTCCGACTCTTTCTTCCGCTTCGCTTCGGCGGCGGCGAGGCGCTCGTCCGACTCTTTCTTCCGCTTCGCTTCGGCGGCGGCGAGGTACTTTTCCTCATCCTCCCGCCACCGGGATCCCTCCTTGGCCAGACGCTTGTCCAGATCCGCCTGGCGCTTGCTTTCGGCAACGCTGAGTCCCTCGCGTTCCTCTGCCTTCCATACCTTCTTGGCATCGGTGACGCGTTGATCGATTTCGGCCTTCCATTCGGCCTTGGCTTCGCCGAGGCGCCTGTCCACTTCCTCTTGCTGCTTGGCTTTCGCCGCCGCCATATGTTGCTCGGCCTCGGCTTCCCACTCAGCCTTGGCAACGGCGAGAGACCGTTGTTTTTCGGCCTCCCACTCCAACTTCGCCATTTCGACGTGCTGGCTTTCCTCCGCCTTCAACCGCGCTTCCGTCTCGGCCAGGCGCTGGTGGATCGCGGCCTTGTTTTCCGCCTTCAAGGCGGCCGACCGTTCTTCTTCTTCGGCCTTCCACGCCACCTCCGCGGTGGCCAGGCGCTGCTTTTCAGCCGCCGTCCAATTCTCCCTTGCCGATGCCAGGTGCTCTTCCCGGGCATTCGCCAGGCGCCGCTCTTCCTCGGCCCGCCACTCGGCTTTGGCGGCGGCGAATCTTTTGTCCACCCCGCCCAACCACTCGGCTTCGGCGGCGGCGACAGTGCCTTCTTCCTCGGCCCGCCACTTCGCCTCGGCCGCAACCAGGCGTTCGTCGGATTTTTCCTTCCACTCGGCCTCGGCGGCGGCGAGACCGCGTTCCGTCTCCGCTTCCCACTCCTCTTGCGTTCCGTTGAGAAGTTTATCTTGCGTTCCGTTCAGAAGTTCATCTTGCGTTCCATTCAGAGGTTCATCGCCCGCGGCCTCGGCCTCGTTTTCCAGCGCACTACCCGGAAACGCATCCCTTCCATTGACCGCTCCATTGACCGCTTCCGGCTCCCCTGTAGCGGTTCCGTTGTGATCCTGCTCGACGGTCGCCGTCGGATCCGGGACCTGGGGTGGCGCTTCGTGATCGATGCTCCGATCCGATTCCGCCTGCCGGTCCGGGGATATGTGTTCCCGGGCTCCCCCGTCTTCCTTGCTCTCGGGTAGCGGCGGCTCGTCTTCCTCGATGATGCGAACGACATCATCCGCGATGAGACGTTGCAGTCTCCTCCCGGCCGCGTCTTGTTGAACCGCTTTCTTTCGTCTTCCGAAGAACGTGCGTGTTTCGCTCATCGCCTCGATCTCAAAGTCCAATTCGAGCGCACTTCCCGCGCAAGGCCGCTTGTAGCCTGGCACTCACCCGAGACTATATGGTTGCTAATAATGATTAATAAATCGATAGTTTTTATGATTAACGATCAAATTTGAGTCGCTCTGTAAGGCGTGGATTACTTGATTTTTAGACAGGTTATACTTTCGCGTTTCCGGTCGCGGTCCGATCTCGGACCGAAGGCTCCGCGAGAGGGGTTCGGGCCCGCAAATTGCGCAAATCGAAGGGCCCGAAGGGGCCGGGAACCAAGGGAAATGTCGAGGAAACCAGAATGGTGGCACCATGGTGGCAATGGTTAAAACATCAGCCTAGGCGGTCAATATTACCCGATTTTTGCGATCAAACCGTTAAGACAGGGCCGGACCGGGACGACAAGTGTCCAAAGTTATTCCGAAAGATCAGGATTCCGGTGCACCACTATATTGGTGCTATATGGACGTATAATAACCGATTAAATACAGTGATTTAAGAGCCATATTTGGGAAAGTAATACTGTCTCAAAAATACGCCTCTTCGGTATAGATGAACGATCCGTGATCGTGGCTATCGAGGCCGGCACCTCCCGGTCGATCGACCGCCGCGAATATAGAAAGGTTGAGCTCACCAGCCAAGGGCATAGGCCATGCGGCGCCCGTCGGCGGCGGCGTGGAGGACGCCGCTCTTCGTATCGGCGCGAATGGCGCACACCGAACCGGCCTTCCGCGACCGTTCCTCCCACCATTCGACCTTGTGGCCAAGACGACTAAGCGCCGCGCCGGCCTCGGCGCCGATCGAGCTTTCGACACAGAGCCGCCCCGGCGAGTAGGCGTGAGGCTCGAAGGAGGAAGGGAAGCTATAGGAGGCGAACCTTGGCGCCTCCACCGCCGAGGGCGGGTCCATGGAGAAGACGAACATGTTCAAGAACACCCGCGCCTGCGCCTGCACGTCGCCGCCAGGGCTGCCGAAGGGCATGACCATCTTGCCATCCTCGATGGCGACGCCGACCAGCGCGCTCTCCAGAACACCAAGCGCCAGACCCGCCGGTCCGCTATTTTTTCGGCGTTGTCGGCAGGCATGGTCGGATCCTTTGTTGCTGGCTCGGCCGATGTTACACCATCGCGTCCCGCCATCCAGGCGAACCGTGGGTTTGGCTCACCCGAGAACTACTGAAAAGCCCCGCTTGGCGCGCACCAAGCCCCACCGCCATCAAGCCGAATACGCGCATCCGAGACAGACCCCTTCTTTCGGCCAGGCTGACCAAAGAGCGCGCGGCGGAGTGATTATCGGAAACGGGGATTTTACCAAACTCCGATTCATCGACACCTCCCCCTGATAGTGACACTTGCGTACTGATTTTCCGCCGCGCGCGGGGCGCCCATTCCTGGGCCGCGGACCGTCGGTATCCGGCTTGTTAAACGAGCCCGACAAGGCGTGTACCCACCAGTGAATAGTGCGATTATCGCAAGTACGCAAAACAGCCGGTAGTGTCTCGGTTTGAAATTCGAACAAAAGAAAGCCCCGCCGAAGCGGGGCTAAAAGGGTTTAGAGAGTTTGATTTTAATTCAGCCCAAACGAGAAGACTGCCTTAGAACCGCCCACCGCCGCCGCTGCCGGAGCCACTGCCGCCGCCTGAACTGCCGCCGGAGCCGCCGCCACCACCGCCAGGACCGGAGCCACTTCCGCCGCCACCGCCGGCAGAACCGCCACCACCGCCGCTACCCTGTGCGTAGGCAGCGCCGCCATCAACTGTCAAAAGCGGCGGAGTCAAGCCGAGAAACAGGGCGACGATCGCGCTGCTAGCAATAAGAACCCATTTTCGAACGTTCATAGTATTATGCCTCCCGTTTGGAATGATCAGAGTGTGACCGAGGATAGCAATCTTCAAGAACTTGTCCAACGAATATCTCGTTAACCATAATAGTTTACCCGTTTTAATTTATTGACAGACAGTGTTACCAGACACATAAAGACACATAAAGAAATATAAAATTCCTATAACTGTCAAAAACAGTCGCAAAGACCATCTACCTGTCGGAAACAGCCTCGCCCACCACTGGCGGGGCCTTTCTTGCAAGCCACAAGATGACGAAATCGGCCAAAAATCCTGTCGATCCGTTACCCCAAGCCAATTCTGATGGCACAAGGGCCTAGCCGTTTACAGCTAAGCCCTTGTTTTAGTTGGTCGGAGCGGCCGGATTCGAACCGGCGACCCCCACACCCCCAGTGTGATGCGCTACCAGGCTGCGCTACGCTCCGATCCGGTTGATATCAAGGGCGGCCGCCGACTAGACGGGGCGCCACAGCCGCCACTCTAGAGCATTATCCGGCCAGATGGAATCGTTTGACCGGGATTATTTGGCGCCGTCGGCCGGTTCCTTCAATGCTGGAGAATTTTCCGCAGCGCCGTCAGTTCGTCGAGCACCGAGGCGATCTCGCGCCGGCGCCCATCGTCGAGGCCACCATCACGTTTTTTGCTCCCGCTGGAGGCGGCCCCGCCCCGAGGCGCGGATTTGGCGCCGGCGTTGGGGCCGCCGCCGTCGGCGCCGGCCCTGACGTTGCCGCCCAACAGGAGCTTGACCCCGCCTTCGCGCAGAAGCTTTTGCACGCCCCTGATGGTATAGCCGTCGCCATAGAGCAGCGCCCGGATGGAACGCAGCAACTCGATGTCCTCGGGCCGGTAGTAACGGCGCCCACCGCCCCTTTTCAAGGGTTTCACCTGGGTGAACTTGCTCTCCCAGAAGCGCAGGACATGCTGGGGAACGTCGAGTTCGGCGGCGACTTCGCTGATCGTACGGAAAGCTGCCGCCGACTTATCGCCGCGGCGGCCCGCCGGGGTATGTTCAGCAGCGTCGGTCACCCGCCCGGACCTCTTACGACTCGTCGCTCGCGCCGTCGGGAGACAGGCTCTCGTTGATACGGCTCTTGAGGACGTGCGAGGCACGGAAAACCAGGACCTTGCGGGGCAGAATCGGGACTTCCTCCCCGGTCTTCGGGTTGCGGCCGATGCGCTGGCCCTTGGAACGCACCGAAAAACTGCCAAAGGACGAGATCTTTACGACCTCGCCACGAACCAGTGCTTCGCTGATCTCATCCAACACCGATTCGACGAGCTCGGCCGACTCGTTGCGCGAAAGACCGACTTCCTGATAGACCGCTTCACTGAGTTGGGAACGGGTGACGGTTTTTCCGCTCATAAGCTATCCTCCCAGTCGAAAACGAAGGTTAACCCGCCCAAATTAATCCGTCAATATCAAAGGGATGCGGCATTTCGTTTAGGCGCCGCCCGGAACCCTGTTGGTGGCCGGCCACGATACAGCCGCTACCACCTGACGACGCATGAGCCCCAGGTGAATCCACCGCCCATGGCCTCCAGGATCACCACGTCACCCCGCTTGATCCTGCCGTCCGACGTCGCTTCGGCGAGCGCCAGGGGTATGGAAGCGGCGGAGGTGTTGGCGTGGCGTTCGATGGTCACGACCATCTTCTCCAGCGGCAGCCCCAACTTGCGCGCGGTGCCGTCGAGGATGCGCCTGTTCGCCTGATGGGGGACCAGCCAGTCGATGTCATCCGCCTCCAGCCCGTTGGCCGTCAAGGCCTCCTGCAGCACGCTGGCCAGATTGACGATGGCGTGACGGAAAACTTCCTTTCCCACCATGCGCACCTTGCCGACCGTCCGGGTCGAGGACGGCCCGCCGTCGGTGTATAGCAGATCGCACAATCGGCCGTCGGAATGGAGGTGGGTGGAAAGAATCCCCCTGTCGGCGCCGGTGCCCTTGCCATTGCTCGCGCGCAGGACCACCGCCCCGGCGCCGTCGCCGAACAGCACGCAGGTATTGCGGTCCTGCCAGTCGACGATGCGCGAGAAGGTCTCGGCGCCGATGACCAGCGCGGTTTCGGCCCGGCCCGTCTGGATGAAACTGTCGGCCACGGCGAGACCGTATATGAAGCCGGAACACACGGCCTGGATATCGAAGGCGGCGGCCTTGGTGGCGCCGATCAGAGCCTGCACCTGGGTCGCCGTCGCCGGGAAGGTCAAGTCCGGGGTGGTGGTGGCGAGCACGATGAGGTCGATATCCTCCGCCGCCGCGCCCGCCGATTGCAAGGCCGCCTCGGCGGCGGCCGCCCCGAGCGCGGAGGTCTTCTCGTCTTCGGCGGCGATGCGCCGTTCACGGATGCCGGTGCGCTCAAAGATCCATTCGTCGGTGGTATCCACCGTCCGGGCAAGTTCTTCGTTGGTGACGATGCGTTCCGGGAGATGGGCGCCGCACCCGGCAACGACGGACCTGACGACCATTACGAAGCGGCCACGTGCTGT
>JADFJG010000011.1:31319-48795 GCA_022566265.1 Pseudomonadota bacterium
CGTAGATCCATTCGTCGGTGGTATCCACCGTCCGGGCAAGTTCTTCGTTGGTGACGATGCGTTCCGGGAGATGGGCGCCGCACCCGGCAACGACGGACCTGACGACCATTACGAAGCGGCCACGTGCTGTGGCGAACGCTGGTCTTCGCTGACGCGCCTCAACTCCTCGATGATCTGGTCGTTGAGACCACGAACGGTCAGGTCCACGGCCACGCCGATGGCGTTGGCGAAACCCACGGCGTCGGTGCCGCCGTGGCTTTTCACGGCGATGCCGTTGAGCCCGAGCAGCATGGCGCCGTTGTAGCGCCTGGCATCGAGATGGTTGCGAAGTTCGCTCAAGGAGCTCTTGACCAGAAGATAGCCGAGCCGGGAAAGCGCCGTGCGCCTGAAGGCCGACCGCAGAAGCTCGTTATAGAGACGCACCATGCCTTCCGCCGTCTTGATCGCCACGTTACCGGTGAATCCGTCGGTGACAACCACATCGACGGTCCCCGACCAGGGATCGTCGCCCTCGACGAATCCGTGGAACTTGATCGGCAGGCTGGTCGTCCGCAGGATGGCGGCGGCGGTCTGCACCGCCTCATGCCCCTTGAAGACTTCCTCGCCAACGTTCAAAAGGGCGATGGTGGGCTGCTTGAGGCCGAGGACCGTGCGCGCATAAACCTCGCCCATGATGGCGAACTGCACCAGGTTTTCGGCATCGCATTGAATGTTGGCGCCGAGGTCGAGCATCACGCTTTCGCCGCGCCGGGTCGGCACGAGACTGGCGATGGCCGGCCGATCGATTCCGGGCAGGGTCTTCAGCACCACCTTGGCCATGGCCATGAAAGCGCCGGTATTGCCCGCCGATACCACCCCGGCGGCATGGCCATGGTGAACCGCGTCGATGGCAAGGCGCATACTCGACCGCCGTCCGTTGCGAAGCGCCAAGGAGGGCTTGTCCTCTCCCGAGACCGCCACCTCGGTGTGGTGGAGCGTGCACACCCGCCCGAGCTTCGCCAGCCCCCGCAGCAATGGCCTTATCCGCCCCTCGTCACCGAACAGCAGGAAATCCACCTCCGGATGCCTGTCGCGGGCGATGTTGGCGCCCTTGATCACCACCTCCGGCGCTCTGTCGCCGCCCATGGCATCCAGGGCTATCGTCAGACGCTTGTCCACTGTTCTTTATCCTTGCCCGTGCCGGGCCGGTCGCTCAGGCCGCGCCCTCCGCCTCCACCACCTCGCGGCCGGCGTAATAGCCACAAGCCTCGCACACATGATGGGGGCGTTTGAGGTCCCCGCAGTTCGGACACTCGCCATAAGCGGCGGGTTTCAAGGCATGGTGCGACCGGCGCATGTTGCGCCGTGACGTGGAGGTCTTCTTCTTGGGTACGGCCATAAATCTCTTCTTCCTCGAGGGTCGTCGGCGATGAGTGCTTATTAACTCAAAACCCTTTGGACCGGCAAGCGGCTTGAGCCGCCATTCACGATTTTCTTCTCAGTTTCGCCAGTTCCTTGAACGGCGACCCGGAGAACTCTCCGTCCGTGTCATCACCCTCCTTGCCCGCGTCCACGCCGCCGGGCGCCAGACCAAACGCCGAAAAATCGGCGCCGGTGGCGCGGGGATACGGGTCGAGCGCCAGCGCCAAATGCTCGGCGACGGCTTCGCCAACGTCGATCACATTGCCAGACCAAGGCTCGGGCGAACTTTGACCTTTCAAAAGGACCACTGTCTCGCCCTCCGCCGGTCCGCCCGCGTCCTCATCATAGACCAGGACGAAGGAGTCCTCGATACGCGATCGGGCGGGCTCAAGTGTCACGACACAGCACTGTACCACATCGGCGGACAAATTGGCACTGAGACGAACGCACCGCCCATCGCCGAATTTGGTCAGCGTGACGGACGCCGTCAACGCGCCGAGCGAGTCGAGGCCGAACCTTCGCGCCAGGGCGGCGCGCTCAGGCCCGTCGGCGACGATATCGAGCGTCTCTACCGCCTCCATGCGGTCGACGGCGACGGGGCGCGAAAATTCGGGCCGGATGTCCTGGCTGTCCTTTATCCCCTCTCCTGGCATAGCCCCTCTCCTGGCCGGCGGGACCCCGGGTGTGGCGGGGGCCCGAACCCGACCCGACCCGCCAACAGCTCCGCCAGGGGGACGGCGCCGAGCGCGTCGGCCTCGCGGCGCAGGTAATCGGCCATCGCCCGTACGGCGCCCGCATCCGGCGCCTCGGCGCCGTAAATGTTGCGCGCCAAGGCCCGGCAGAGGCCTGCCTCGTCGGCGGCAAGCCCGGCCTCATAGGCCGCGATCCGGCCGTAGAATTGCTCGGCCAGCCGCTTCACCCGCTTGCCGACGCCAAGATCGCCGGTTCCCATTTCCCGCAAATTGCGGTCCATGTCGTCGAACATCACGTCGAAAAGCTGCTGGGCGAGGCCGGCGCTCACCTCATGTTGGCGCTTGAGCCGGTGCAACACCAGAAAGGCGTGGAGCGCGATCATCTCGAAGCGCCCCTGGACCGTATCGGGCACGCCCAAGGCGGCGAAAAATTGCGGCTGGCGCGCCTGCCTCACCACTTCAAGGTAGAGGCGATGCGCGGCGTCGGTCTCGGTGGCGCGGCGGAACAGATCGGCGAGGGCCATGAAAAGCCTTGTTCAAAGGGTTGACAGGGGTTGCCCGGCGGTGCGATTGTCCACCCAAAATGGCGGCGAGAAGGGCTTTCGTCAACCCGCTTCGGGCCGAAAGCCGTCCTCGTCCCGGCAAGGCAGGAAAACACCATGTCCGCGGCATTCAGACGCCATATCCCGATTATCGCCGTCCTCATCGGCGCCGCCGGACTTTTAGCCTGCTCGCCCCGGATCGAGGCCCGCGGCAATTCGCTTTCCGCCACCAAGCTGGCCCGGGTCGAGCCCGGCACCCACACCCGCCAGGACATCCGGTCGCTTCTGGGCACGCCGTCGACCATCGGCGCCTTCAACAGCCAAACCTGGTATTATTTCAGCGAGCGGACCTCGAGAGTGGCCTTTTTCCAGCCCGATGTCCTGGAGCGCCAGGTGGTGGCCATCCACTTCGACAAATCGGGCGTGGTCAAGGAAGTCCGCCGCTATTCCAAGGAGGACGGCCGCGAGATCGACCTCGTCGACCGGGCCACCGAAACGCCCGCCCCGTCATACAGCCTGTTGGAACAGCTGTTCGGCAACGCCACCGCCTTGGGCCGGTAAGCGATGACCGATGACGGGCGGACGCTGAATGTCCCCCATTCCGCCGTCCGGATCGGCGATACCGCGATCGCGTCCTAGAGCGCTATCCGGCCAGATTTGGGCGGCCAGAGATCGGGCCGGCCAGATCGGGCCGGCCAGATCGGGAACGGGTCCGGTCAGGCGACCAGGGACAACAGCAGCAGTGCCACGATGTTGATGATCTTGATCATCGGGTTGATCGCCGGTCCCGCGGTATCCTTGTAGGGATCGCCCACCGTGTCCCCGGTCACCGCGGCCATATGCGCGTCGGAGCCCTTGCCCCCGTGATGACCATCCTCGATATACTTCTTGGCGTTGTCCCAGGCGCCGCCGCCCGAAGTCATGGAAATCGCCAGGAACAAGCCGGTGACGATGGCGCCGAGCAGCATCGCGCCGACGGCGGTGAACGCCGCCGCCTGGCCGGCGATCAGATAGATCACCGCATAAAGGACGATCGGCGCCAGGACCGGCAGCAGGGACGGCACGATCATCTCCCTGATCGCGGCCCGGGTCAGTATATCGACGGCGCGGCCATATTCGGGCTTGCCGGTGCCTTCCATGATGCCGGGGATCTCCTTGAACTGGCGGCGCACCTCGACGACGACGGCGGCGGCGGCGCGGCCCACCGCCCGCATGCCCATGGAAGCGAACAGGTAGGGCAACGAGCCTCCGAAGATAAGGCCGACGATGACGAACGGGTCCTGCAGGCGGAAGGTCACCGTCAGATCCGGGAAGTAATGGCGTAATTCCTCGGTATAAGCGCCGAACAGCACCAACGCCGCGAGGCCGGCCGAGCCGATGGCGTAGCCCTTGGTCACCGCCTTGGTGGTGTTGCCGACGGCATCGAGGGCGTCGGTCGTCTTGCGGACCTCGGGCGGAAGATCGGCCATCTCGGCGATGCCCCCGGCGTTGTCGGTGACCGGTCCATAGGCATCGAGCGCCACCACGATACCGGCAAGCGCCAGCATGGCGGTGGCGGCGATGGCGATGCCGAACAGCCCGGCGTTGAGATGGGCGAGGATGATACCGCCGCAGATCACGATCGCCGGCAGGGCGGTCGACTCCATGGAAACGGCGAGGCCCTGGATGACATTGGTGCCATGCCCGGTCGTCGACGCCTCGGCCACGGCCCTCACCGGCGCGTGTTCGATGCCGGTGTAGTATTCGGTGATCCACACCAAGAGGCCGGTGACACCGAGCCCGACAAGCCCGGCATAGAACAGATTTCGCCCCTGGAACGCCTTGTCGCCGACCTTGAATTCAGCGCCGAAACCGATCCACAGCGCGGTGAGTACGCCGATCAGCACGGCCGAGATGACGGCGGAAGCGATCAAACCCTTGTACAGCGCGCCCATGATGTTGTTGGAAGCGCCGAGGCGGACAAAGAAAACGCCGGCGATCGAGCCGACGATACAGACGGCGCCGATCAGCAGGGGAAAGAGCATCATGGTCTCCTGGACCGGGCCGGTGAAGAAGATGGCGGCGAGCAGCATGGTGGCGACCATGGTGACGGCGTAAGTCTCGAAAAGGTCCGCCGCCATGCCGGCGCAATCGCCGACATTATCGCCGACGTTATCGGCGATCACGGCGGCGTTGCGGGGGTCATCCTCGGGGATTCCGGCCTCGATCTTGCCCACCAGGTCGGCGCCGACGTCGGCGCCCTTGGTGAAAATACCACCGCCGAGTCGGGCGAATATCGAGATCAGCGACGCACCGAAACTGAGCGCCACCAACGCCTCCAGGATGGGCCGCAGTTCGAAACCGAAAGCAAGAAGAACCACATAATAGCCGGTGACGCCGAGAAGCCCGAGGCCGACCACCAGCATGCCGGTGACGGCGCCCGAGCGGAAGGCGATGGCCAGCGCCGGGGCAAGGCCGGAACGGGCGGCTTCGGCCGTACGCACATTGGCGCGCACCGAGACGTTCATGCCGATATAGCCGGCGGCGCCCGACAAGATGGAGCCGACGGCATAGCCGATGGCCACATGCAGACCGAGACGCCACCACAAAAAGGCGCCGATGACCAAACCGACGACGGCGATAGCGCGGTATTGACGGTTGAGATAGGCGTTCGCCCCTTCCTGTATCGCCGCCGCGATCTCGCGCATCCGGTCGTTTCCCGATGGCGCCGCCAGAACCGAACGGCTGGCGAGGACGCTGTAGAGAAGGGCCAGGCCGCCGGCGGCGAAAATCAACCAGTAAATGCCCGTCATTTATCTGAATCCCCTTGATGAAGTGAATTGGGATGAAGCGAAGAATCCCCGGTGAAGCCCCCGACCCCCTGGTCCCAACGGACGATCCGGCCCGCCGATAAACCATCGGGACAAAGGTGGTTGCCGCCGGCTTTGAAGCCCAAATTTCGCGCGGAAGATGACAGAACCGCCCCGATAACGCAACAGGGTCCCGGCTTGCCGGAAGGGCCGGAACTCAGCCGCCGGGACCCGCGGGCTGGTCGCCTCAGCGGAAGCGGCGTTCCAAGGCGACTTGGATCAGGATGTCGCGGACGATGTCCTCCCCAAGCACGCGCTTGCTCACCGCCATCAGCCGCTTCTTCAGTACCGAGGTCTTGAACGCCCTACCGTCCTTGCGCCGGATCGACATGACACCATGGAGGTCGCGGAGGAAAGAGTCCCGGAGATGTTTGCGGGCCTCGAGGATCTTGTCCTTGTTCGCCATGCCGCGGGTCTCGAGGGTAATCAACAGGCTCACATGCCTGGCGATGCGGCCATTACGCACGATGGGTATGACGAAGGGCTGCAGGGTGTAGAATTCCGTGCCACCCTCGCCGAACAGGTTTTCCAGTCCGAACCCCTTCTTGCCGTCGTGCTTGGCGGACCAGGCGGGCCCCGGGCCGAACCCGGCCACCAAAGCCATCGCCACCAGGGCTTGGATCACAAATCTCATCGCCACGTCCTCGCCAGCCGGGATGCCATGAGGAACAATCTCACAGAGCCTGGTAAAGATCGGGTAAATCGGCCGAGGCGGTGGTCGGGGGCCGGCGTGACGTTCGGCCGGATAGTGTTCTAGAAGTGGCGGTAACCGGAAGCTTCAAGCACATCCTCGAGGCCGGTCCCATCGATGATGGTGACGCCGCGGCCCTCGCACATCGACCCGATAGGCGTCAACGCGAGGTCGAGATCACGGGAAATTTCGCCAACGGCGCCGCGCGCCTCGGGGGCGATGGTGAACAGGAGTTCGTAGTCGTCGCCGCCGGTGAGGAGCGTTGCCAACAGGCCCGGGTCATCGGCCAACGCCGCGCGGGCGGCGTCCGACAGCGGCAGGCTGGCGGCCTCGATCTTGGCCCCGAGGCGCGAGGTCTGGCAAATGTGACCGAGATCGGCGATGAGCCCATCGGAGACATCGATGACCCCATGGGCGAGGCCGACAAGGCGCTGGCCAAGCGCCAATCTCGGGCGGGGCAGCCGGTAGCGGTCGATGGCGTAATCCCGGTGCGCCGGCGCCAGACCTCCGGCGCGTCCCTCGAGCGCCATCAGGCCAAGCGCCCCGTCCCCGATACAGCCGGAGACGAATATCGCGTCCCCGGCCTTCGCCGCCGAACGCATCAACGCACTGCCTTGGGCCACCTTGCCAAGCGCCGTTAGGGTCAGCGTCACCGGCCCCGTGGTCGCCACCGTATCGCCGCCGACAAGGGGAATTGCGAATTCGGCGTAATCGGTCCCAAGCCCGCCGACGAAACCCTCGAGCCAGGAGGATGGCGTGTCCTTCCCCAACGCCAGCGCCAGAAGATAGGCCAAGGGCTCCGCCCCCATGGCGGCGAGATCCGAGAGGTTGACCCGCAACAGCTTGCGCGCGATCGACTCGGGCGGATCGTTGGCGGGGAAATGGACGCCGGCCACCAGGACATCGGTGGTGACGACGAGATGGTGACCCGGGTCGAGCTCGATCAGCGCCCCATCGTCGGCAAGCGCCAGGGCGCCGGGATAATCCTTCGCCAAGGGGACGAAGAACCGCTCTATCAGTTCGAACTCAGCGGGCAGCGGCCGATCCTTCACGTTCCGGTATCTCCACCGCCGGTATCTCCACCGCCGGTATCTCCACCGCCGGTATCTCCACCGCCGGTATCTCCACCGCCGGTATCTCCGCCGCCGGTATCTCCGCCGCCGGTCATCTCGCCGGGCCGGTGTTCGCGGGCGATGCGGTCGAGGACGCCGTTGACCAACCCCGGTTCGGCGCCGTCGAAAAAGGCGTGCGCCACATCGACATACTCGGTGATGGCGACACGGGCCGGGATGTCGGGCCGCCGGGTGATTTCATGGACCCCGGCCTCCAGGATCAGCCGCAGGATGAGATTGAGGCGTCCGATCTCCCAATCCGTCGTCAGGGCGGCGGCGATCAACCGGTCGAGATCGGCGCGCCCGGCGACGACACCGCGAACCAGATCGCCGAACAGTTCGGGATCCGGTTCCATCATCTGCCGGTCGGTCAGTTGGGCCCGCGATTTGGGATCGGTGAACTGGGAAATCACCGAATCCGGGGCGCCGCCGGTCAGTTCGATCTGGTAAAGGGCCTGCACCGCGGTCAGCCTGGCGGCCGAACGCCGGGCCGCGGCCGGGAAGGCGGCGGCGTGCGAAGCCTTTGATCCGCGGCCGGAGGTCATCTCGGATAGAGGTGGAATTGGCGCTTGAGCCCGATCATCTCAAGGCAGGCCTTGGCCGCGCCGGCGCCCTTGTTGCCCTGATCCACCGACGCCCGAACCATGGCCTGTTCCCGGTTATCGACGGTGAGGATGCCGTAACCGAGCGCTAAGGTGAAGTTCATCGCCAAATCCTGGAGGCCACGGGCGCTTTCCTGGCAGATGATGTCGTAATGCGAGGTCTCGCCACGAATGACACAGCCAAGGGCGATATAGCCGTCGAAACGGCGCCTGGCGCTGAACACGTCGAGCGAGCGGATGGCGTAGCGGATGGCGGCGGGAATCTCGAAGGCGCCGGGCACGGCGTAGCGCTCATAGCTCGCCTCCGCCCCTTCCAGCACCTCGACGGCGCCGCGTGCCAGTTCATCGGCGATGTCCTCGTAGAACCGGGCCTCGACGATCATGATATGCGGTGTGTCCGCCATCTCATCCCTCCGTTAGAGAACTATCCGGTAGAGAACCAGCCGGCCAAATCCCATCGATGACGGGACCATAGCCCCTATCGCGCCGGCGGGCAAAACCCTCGGCGAGCGGCGAGCGGAACGCGCGATCGCCGCGCCCCGGCCCCCCGGCCCCGAGTTCACGCCATCTATGACAGGGGGGTTTCACCCTTTTCCAACAACCGGGCCCTTGTCCAGCGACCGGGCGACGTAACGCGCCAGCATGTCGATCTCCAAATTCAGCCGATCTCCGGTCTTGGCGGCGCCGAACGTGGTGTTTCGCAGGGTATGGGGGATGATGTTGACCGAGAATGCGTCCGCCTCGACGGCGTTCACCGTCAAGGAAACACCGTCAAGCGTCACCGAGCCCTTCGGCGCGAGATAGGCCGACAAGCTTGCCGGCGCTTCGAAATCGAATACCACGCTGTCGCCGCTGGCGGTTTGGCGGGCGAGGGTTACGGTCCCGTCGACATGGCCGAAAACCAAGTGACCGCCAAGCTCATCGCCGAGCTTGAGGGAGCGTTCGAGATTGACCGCCACGCCCTGGCGCCAGGCGCCAAGCGTCGTTCGCGACAAGGTTTCGGCCGAAGCCTCGACGGCGAACCAACCTTCTCCCTTGTCGATGACGGTGAGACACGGACCGGAACAGGCGATCGACGCCCCGGCGGCGATCGAAGCCGTGTCATAGGAGGTGGCGATCTCGAACCGTGTCTCCTTGCCGCGCCCGACGGCGCGAACCCGGCCAAGATCGGTGATGATGCCGGTGAACATCCCTCAACCACAAAACGCGTAGGTTTCCAATATGTCGTCCCCCGCTTCGACGATCGAAAGCCTGGTGAACGTCACCATATCGGTCAGCGCGTCGACACCGAATGCCTCCGCCACCGGCACCCCGTCGCCGCCCATGATGTCGGGCGAGCGGAACCACGCCAGCCGGTCCACCAGCCGCGCCTTAAGAAGCGACGCGGCAAGCTTGCCGCCGCCCTCGACCAGGACGCGGGTCAGCCCGCGCTCGCCAAGGGCGCCAAGCGCAAGAGCCATATCCGGGTTCTCGTCGGCGCCGGCTTTCACCTCGATCATCTCGACGCCACTTTCGATGTAGGCATCACGGCGCCGGGCGTCGCCGCCGGCAAGGGTCACGATCCAGCTCGGCGTCTGGCGCGCGCCGGAGACCAGCTCGGAGGTAAGCGGCAGCCGGAGCCTGCCATCGACGACGACGCGTATCGGCGAACGATCCTCGAGACCCGGCAGCCGGCAGGTCAATCGCGGATCGTCGGCGATGGCGGTACCGAGCCCGACCATGACCGCGTCGTGGCTGGCCCGCAGAAAATGGGCCCAGCCGCGCGCGACCTCGCCGGTGATCCAGCGGCTCTCGCCGCCATGGGTGGCGATGCGTCCATCCAGCGTCGTCGCCACCTTGAGGGTCACCATTGGCCGGCCGTCCTCGACACGGTTGAGGTAGCCGGCATTCACCTCGGTCGCGGCGGCGGTGCCGACCCCGGTGAGGACTTCTATTCCGGCCTCCTCGAGCCGCGCGATCCCCGATCCCGCGACCCGCCCGTCGGGGTCCGATATGGCGATTACGGCACGGGTGATGCCGGCCTCGATCAACCGCTCCGCGCAGGGCGGCGTCTCGCCGGTGTGGCTGCACGGCTCGAGGCTGACATAAGCCGTCGCGCCCCTGGCGCCGGCGCCGGCGCGCGCCAGCGCTTCGGCCTCGGCATGGGGCCGGCCGCCGGGTTGGGTCCAGCCGCGGCCGGCGACGCGTCCCTTGGCATCGACCAGGACGCAACCGACGGCGGGGTTGGGCCACACGGTGCCGAGCCCGCGCCGGGCAAGGCCCAAGGCCATTTGCATGTAACGGATATCGACGGCGTCAATCGTTCTCGCCACCGAGCTTTCCTATGAAGTCCTCGAAGTCCTTGGCCTCACGGAAATTGCGGTAAACGGAGGCGAAACGGACATAGGCCACCTGATCGAGGCTGGCGAGGGCATCCATGACCATCTCGCCGATCATCGGGGTGGGAATGTCGCTTTCGCCGGAGCTTTCGAGGCGCCTTTGAATGCCATTGACGATGCGCTCGACCTGCTCATCGTCGATCGGGCGCTTGCGGACGGCGATGTGGATCGAGCGGGCCAGCTTGTCGCGATCGAAGGTCGCGCGCTGACCGTTCTTCTTGAGCACCGTCAACTCGCGCAGAAACACCCGCTCGAAGGTCGTCCAGCGCGACCCACAGGCGGGGCACGCGCGGCGGCGGCGGATCGCCGCGGCGTCCTCCGTCGGACGCGAGTCCTTGACTTGGGTATCGGCGTGGCCGCAGAACGGGCAGCGCATCTGTGTCTCCCTGTTTCCCGGTTAGGCGAGACCCGGATAGATGGGAAAGCGCCGGCAAAGTTCCGTCACTCGCCCACGGACCGAATCCTCGACCGCCGAATTGTGCTCGGGCCGGGCCGCCAGCCCGTCCAACACCTCGCCGATCAATTCACCGACGAGGCGCCATTCCGCCGGGCCGAAGCCCCGCGTGGTCGCGGCGGCCGTGCCCAGCCGGATTCCCGACGCGATGGTGGGGTTCTCCGGATCGAACGGCACGGCGTTCTTGTTGCAGGTGATGCCGGCATTATCGAGGCTCGACTCGGCGGCCTTGCCGGTCAGTTTCTTGGGGCGAAGATCGACCAGGATCAAATGGGTATCGGTGCCGCCGGAGACGATGTCCAAGCCCTGATCGATAAGGACGGAGGCCAGCAACGCGGCATTATCGACGACGTTCCGGGCATAGGTCCTGAAACTCGGCCTCAATGCCTCGCCCAATGCCACCGCCTTGGCGGCGATGATGTGCATCAACGGCCCGCCCTGGAGGCCGGGGAAGACGGCGGAATTGATCTTCTTGCCGATTTCCGCGTCGACCGACAGGATCAGGCCGCCGCGCGCCCCGCGCAGGGTCTTGTGGGTCGTGGTGGTGACGACATGGGCATGGGGCAAGGGGTTTGGATGGGCGCCGCCGGCGACGAGACCGGCGAAGTGGGCCATGTCCACCATCAGATAGGCCCCGACTTTGTCGGCGATGGCGCGGAACCTCGCGAAGTCGATGATGCGGGGATAGGCCGAGCCGCCGGCGATGATGAGTTTCGGCTGGTGCTCCTCCGCCAGGCGCTCGACCTCGTCATAGTCGATGCGGCAATCTCCGGGGCTGACGCCGTATTGCACCGCGTCGAACCACTTGCCCGAGATATTGGGCCGGGCGCCGTGGCTGAGATGGCCACCCGCCGCCATCGACATGCCGAGAAAGGTGTCGCCGGGCCGCATCAACGCGAGCTGGACGGCCAAATTGGCCTGGGTGCCCGAATGGGGCTGGACGTTGACATAGGCGCAGTCGAACAGCTCTTTCGCCCGATCGATGGCGAGTCGCTCGGAGATATCGACATATTCGCAGCCGCCGTAATAGCGCCGGGCCGGGTATCCTTCGGCATATTTGTTGGTAAGCACCGACCCCTGGGCCTCGAGGACCGCCGCCGAGACGATGTTTTCCGAGGCGATGAGTTCGATATTCTGCTGCTGGCGGTGCAACTCCCGCGACACCGAGCCGTATATCTCGGGATCCTGTTCGGCCAGCGCCGAAGCGAAAAAGCGGACCTGGTCGGACAGGTCCGAAACGGTCGACGATAACGTCATGGATACGAAACCTTTCACTACTTCGAATGACGGGAAGGCAAGTTCCTTAAGGCCAGGGTCCGGGAAGGTCAAGGCCGCCGGGACCAGGCGCCCTTCAGGCCAGTTTGCCGACGCGGGTGAGGTGACGGCCTCCTTCGAATTCGGTGTTGAGGAAGACGTCGAGGCAGTCCTTGGCGACATCGGCGTCGATGATGCGCGCCCCCATCGCCAGGACGTTGGCGTCATTGTGCTGCCGGGCCAGACGCGCGGTCAAGGTATCGTGGCAAAGGGCGGCGCGAATCCCGGGGTGCCGGTTGGCGGCGATACTGATGCCGATGCCGCTGCCGCAGATGAGAACGCCCAGCGTCGCCCTCATCCCCTTGATCGCCGTGGCAAGCGCGTTGGCGTAGTCGGGATAGTCCACCGAGGAGGGTCCGTCGGTGCCGAGATCGAGGACCGGCACGCCCCTCGCCCGGAGCTCCTCGGCAAGGATGTTCTTGAGCTCGTAGCCTGCGTGGTCGGCGGCGATTGCGACGGTATTGGACGACATCGTGGCAGTTTCGATGGGATGTGGTCGAATGGGGCGGGAACATACCATATATCGAAGTGCCACGCCAGCCCGACACAACTTGTCGGCCTCGAGCGGGCGAATCATGTTAACGTCGCCGCGCTCCGAATGTCCCCCCTTGGTAACGGTCGATGATCAACAAGCCGGACCGCGCGGTTTTCCTCCTTTATCTGCCGTTTTTCGCCATCGTGCTCGCCGTCGCCCTGTACGCCCGCCTGCCCGCCGATCCCGCGCCCTACCTCTGGGCCGACGAGAGCTGGCGCGCCTATGCCATCCTTTCGACCGGCGATTTCCCCGAATTCCTTCGCTTCATCAAGGAAGATCGGCACTTCCCGCTGTTCTCCGAATGGCTGTTCGGCAACATCGGGCTGGCGATCTTCGGCTTCGACGAGTTCGCCTTCCGTATCTGGCCGTTGATCTTTTCCCTGCTTTCGATCGTCGGCGCCGGCGCCTTCCTGATCCGCTGCGGCACGGTGAGCGGCGCGCTCGCGGCGGTCTTCCTCATCGGCGTCGGCTGGGGTTTCATCTTCTATGTCCGGGAGTTCAAGCCCTACGCCCTGGATTTCGCCCTCACCGCCTGGTCCTTCTTCACCGCCCTATACTGGACGCAAAAGCCTTCCGCCGGCCGCCTCGCCCTTCTCGCCGGGACGCTTATGGCGGCGAGTTTATTCTCGATCGTCTTCGTCTTCATCTATCCCGCCGTACTCGCTTACTTACTTTACCGCCAAAGAGGGCTTTACCGGCGAAGAGAGGAGCGTTTCGCCCTGGCGCTGCTGGCGGTGCCGGGATGCGCTTTCGTGGCGATCTATCTGCTGGTCTACGCCGGCGGCGCCACCGGACCGACGCGGGAATTCTGGGCCGAGTACTATCTGTGGCCGCCGGAAAACATCCCCTTCATCCTCGAGGCGGGCGTCCAATCCGCCATGGGGTATTTCGGCTTCGCCTGGCCGGCCGTGCCCATCTGTTACCTCTACTGCGCCATCATTTCATGGCGCCGGAAGGACGGCGTCTGGCTGTTGCTGATGACGCCCCTGCTGTTTGCCGCCGTGGCTTCGGCGCTCAAGCTCTACCCGCTTTTCGGCAGACCGTCCTTCTTCCTATTCGGCATCGGCGCGATGAGCGTCGGTTATTGCTTCGGCCATGTCCTCGAGCTGGTGCCGGTCAAATTCGAGGGTTGGTGGGGGCGCTGGGGCCGGGAAGCGGCCGGCGGCGTGCTCAGCTTCGGCCTCATACTGTCCTATCTTCTCACCGGCGCCGCCGCCGAGGGCATCGAGAAGGGCAGGAAATGGCCGGCCCCCCAGGCGGAGAAGGTTTTTTCCATCCTTGCCGAGCATTACCGGCCAGGCGACGCGGTTAAGTTCAATGCCGGGGTGAAATACACCTTCCTGCTCTACCGCGACCGCATATTCGAGGACGCCAATCTCTCCGAACTCGTGGACATTCCGGCCCGAAAGGTCTTGGAGCGCGGAATAACGGACGCCGACGCACCGTCGCTATGCCGAAGCCTGGGTGTGATCATGGATGGCATCCGTAAGGCCGAACGGGTCTGGTTTTTGACCGCCTATACGTGGAGCGCCTATAAATCCTATCAGCGCGTCCTGCCGCTGCTGGGCGATGTCGAAACCCTGTTGGGCGAACCGCGCCGGGGTTTGATACTGTTCAAGCCCGACCCGGCGGCGCCCGCGCTCGACTGCTCCCGCTTCGAGGCGAAGGAAGGGAAGTAGGCCCACCGTCGCGGCGCCCGCCGGCGCCATCATCGATAACACCGAACAAGGAGGTTCCAATGGCCGCTTACCTGATCGTGCAAGTCGAGGTCACCGATCCCGACACCTTCGAGGAATACAAGAAACAGGTGGCGCCGACGATCGCGGCCCATGGCGGCGAATACATCGTGCGCGGCGGCGAGATGGATGTGCTCGAGGGCGAATGGCCGATCCCGCGCCTGGTGATCATCCGCTTCGACTCGATGGAGCGGGCGAGGAAGTGGTACCATTCGCCGGAATACGAGGGCCCCCACAAGCTCCGCGAAGCCTCGGCCCGGGCCAACCTCGTCCTCGTCGACGGGGTGTAGGAACAAGCGCCATGGCCCACCCAGGGGCGGCCGCCGCGGGGGGCGCGGTCAGAAGATGCGGAACCAGAAGACGTACCACAGCGCCTTGACGCCGTCCCGCCAGTTGATCTTCTTGCCTTCCTCATAAGTCCGCCCGTAATAGGCGCAGCCGGTTTCGTAGATGCGCCAGCGCTTGGACTTGGCGACCTTGGCGCTGAACTCGATCTCGAAACCGAAATCGTCGCAGGTGAACTCGATCTCCTCGATCACGGTGCGGCGGAACATCTTATAGCAGACCTCGATGTCGCTCAGCATCTGGTCGAACAGGAAATTGAACACGAACGAGATGAGCTTGTTGGCCATGTAGTGATGGAAATAGAGAACCCGGTGCGGCCGTCCATAGAACCTGGAGCCGAAAACCACGTCGGCCTTGTCCCGTTCGATCAGGTCGAGCATCTCGGCCCAATCGACGGGATCGTATTCGAGATCGGCGTCCTGAATGATGATGACATCGCGGTTCGCGGTCTCGAAACCGGTGCGCAGCGCCCGGCCCTTGCCGCGATTCCTGTCATGCAGGAGAACGATCAAAGATGTCTCGGCCGGCACGATCTCGACGGAGGCCGCGCCGGCTTCATCGCCGCCCCCCTCCTCGCCGCGGGTCTCATCCGCGCGGGGGGGGCCGAGGAACCGCAAGCCGCCATCGCCGCCGGTGACGATACGCCCGATCGGTGTCTCGGTTCGCGGCAAGTATTCGGTGATCCATTCGCGCGTGCCGTCGGTGGAACAGTCATCGACGACGATGACCTGCTTGGCGACGCCGGGCAGGGCCAGCATGACCAGACGCAGGATCTCGGGCAGGGTCGCGCGTTCGTTGTAGACCGGGATGACGACGGAAAGTGTCGGCCGCGCCGCGTCTTTCGATGCCCCCGCGAAGGCCCTCTCCGCCGTCCCTGGCCGCCCGCTTTCCGGCGCCGGCGCGTCGTCTAGCGCTTCGGTGTTCATTCGCCGCCGCCCCCCAACTCAATCGTGATCGCCCGGTACGCCCGATACGGGGTCACTTGGCGTAGTAGTCGTAGGTGCCGTTCTTCCACTCGTAGAACACGTAGCCTGGCGCCGTCACATCGCCCTTCATATCGAAGCCGATCTTGCCGAGGACGGCGATGATGATTTCCGCCTTGGCCTTGGAGGCGGCAATGGCCAAGCCCGCCAGCGCCGCGACTAACGCGAATTTTCCGATACCCATTGGTGCCTCCCTGTTCCAAGCTCGACAAGCGAGGGAACGGCGCCGCCCGCGGACGCATCGCCGCACGCCAACTGTTCGCTCAAACAAACAGGAAATCTACTCTAAGCATCCCGTCCGGCGGCGACAAGCGTCACTAGCCCGCCCTCGCCGGGAACTCAGGCATGATGCGCTTCATGAATTCATCGAATAGCGGGACGGTGAACATCGTATCGCCATGAGCCGGGCTGTAAATCATGCCTTTCTTGATAAGGCCGTTGCGCAACGGGGCAACGGTTTGTACACCAGCACCAAGCGTCTCGGCGATATCACCCGACCTATGTGGTCCGGCCCCCAATTCGGCCATTGCCCGAAGGTAAACTTTCTCCCGTGGCGTTAGCCGATCGAATCGGACACCGAAAAAACTTTCGTCAAGGCTGTCGATTGCGGAGCGATTCGCGGCTAGCACGGTCTCGATGGTGATTGGCGACGCTTCCGCGATATTCCAAGCATGATAACCCCACTCTTGCAAAAAGTAGGGATAGCCCTGCGTAACATTGATGATTTTCTCAAGAGCTTTCGGTTCGAACATCACGCCCTGGCGCCGGGCAGGTTCCTCCAAAGCGTTTCGTGCGTCGGATTCCGTAAGCGCTCCGATCACGGGGAAATCGAAAAGACGTTCCGCGTACGACTTCGATTTGCCGGCGAGACCTACGAGTTGCGGTAGCCCAGCGCCGATCAATACCAATGGAAGTTGCTTTTGTGTGACCTTATGCATCGCCATGATCAACGCACTCAGTTCGTTTTCTCGAAGATATTGAACTTCGTCGATGATAATGGCGATCGCGGTGTGTCTCGCTGCCGCGGCACGCGCGACGGCAAGGAAAAGTTCGGGTAGGTCTGTCTCCAGATCGCCGCTGTCCGCCGAGCCGCGCTCAGGGTCTATGTCCAAGCCAATTTCGAAGTCGCCCAGGCTAACTTTAACGGCACCCGAGAAAGCCTTGAGGACCCTAAGGCCCCTCTTTACGTGTTCATTGACGTTTTCAAACCGGTCGAGCGCGAACAAGATTTGTCGAAGAGGGGGTAATAGAAGCGCGGCCAGGGGCTTGTTTTCCGGGGCCTCGACCAAGACCGCTTTATAGTCGTTTGTTTCCGCTATTTCTTGAACCCGGTTTAGCAGAACCGTTTTCCCGACGCCGCGCAAACCGATCAGGAAAAAGCTCTTTGATGGCCGGCCCTGGCTAATGCGCGCTAATGTAATCTCCGCTTTCCTAAGGATATCCTCGCGCCCGGACAGCGCCGGCGGAGGCGTGCCGGCCCCCGGCACGAAAGGATTGCGAATCGGGTCCATATTGAAAGACCTTACCTTAAGTTATCAATGTTACTTATTAGTACGGTAAACTATGATAAACTCCCTATAATTGCAAGTGTCGATGCGTTTCAATCTTCTAGAGCGGTTTCAGTGAATGTGGAATCATTTTGGGGATTCCCTTTCGGCTTGATCTGTGATTCGATCCTCTCTGGTCCAGAGAGGAGGGTTCGATGTCACGGAGCTATAGTACAGACCTTCGGGTTCGGGTGATTAGGTCGATTTCGGGCGGTCTTTCGAGGCGCCGGGCGGCGGCTCGTTTTGGGGTTGGGGTTTCGACGGCGGTTAAGTGGTATCGGCGCTATCGCGAGAC
>JADFJG010000092.1 GCA_022566265.1 Pseudomonadota bacterium
CGCCCACCCTATGGGCTGTAAGCGATCACGGGGCGCGACCATCCGATGAGCACGAAGCCCCATTATCTCGGCCACCGCCAGCGCCTGAAGGAACGGTTCATGCGCGATGCCGGAGCAAGCTTGCATGATTACGAAATGCTGGAACTGGTGCTATTCCTGGCCAAGCCCCGCGCCGAGGTCAAGCCGCTGGCAAAGACGCTGATCGCGCGTTTCGGAAGCTTCGCCGACGTCATCACCGCCGATGTGAAAGAGCTTGTGGCGGTCAAGGGCGTCGGCGAGAACACGGCGGTGGCGCTTAAGACGATCCAGGCGGCCGCCATAAGGCTCGCCCGCGAGCAGGTCATGAATAAGCCCGTGATCTCATCATGGCAAAAGCTACTGGACTATTGCCGCGCCAGCATGGCCTTTGCCAAGACGGAGGAGTTCCGTGTGATGTTTCTCGATCGCAAGAACGTGCTGATCGCCGATGAGATGCAACAGACGGGCACCGTCGACCATACGCCCGTCTATCCCCGCGAGGTGGTGAAACGAGCCCTCGATCTCGGCGCCTCCGCCATCATCATGGTGCACAACCACCCGAGCGGCGATCCCACCCCGTCCAAGGGCGACGTCGAGATGACCAAGGAAGTTCGCGAGGCCTGCGAGAAACTGGGCATTTCCCTGCACGACCACCTGATTATCGGCAAGAGCGGACACGCGAGCTTCAAAAGCCTGGGCCTGCTGTAAAAGATCGGGACGGCCGGCGCCGTCGAGTGAGGGTGCCGGGTGGGAGTTGCCGGTTTCAAAAGGCCGGGATTGCTGTAATATCCCGCACCTCCTTCAATTAACGGAGTGCCCGAACGGACGGAACCCGACTCCTGGTTGGCGGTCGAAGAAAGCATGCACCCACGTTACACCCGCGAACAAATGGCCGCCGTCTGGGCGCCTGAAAACAAATACAGGATCTGGTTCGAGATCGAGGCCCACGCCTGCGACGCCCAGGCCGAGCTTGGCGTCATCCCGAAAGAGGCGGCGAAAGCGGTGCGCGAGCGCGGCAAGTTCGATCTCGCCCGGATCGACGAGATCGAGCAAGAGACCAAGCACGACGTGATCGCGTTTCTGACCAATCTGGCCGAGCACATCGGGCCGGAAGCCCGCTTCGTCCACCAGGGCATGACCTCGTCCGACGTGCTGGATACCTGTTTCGCGGTTCAGCTCACCGAAGCCACGGACATATTGCTCGAAGATCTCGACCGCCTTCTCGAGGCGCTCAAGCGACGGGCGTTCGAGCACAAGATGACGCTTTGTGTCGGGCGCAGCCACGGCATTCACGCCGAGCCCACGACCTTCGGGCTCAAGCTGGCGGGCCATTACGCCGAATTCGCGCGCAATCGAGAGCGCTTGGTCGCGGCGCGCAAGGAGATTGCGACCTGCGCCATATCGGGCGCCGTCGGGACCTTCGCCAATGTCGATCCGTTGGTCGAGAAATACGTCGCGGAGAAGATGGGCCTGGCGATCGAGCCCATATCCACCCAGGTGATTCCGCGCGACCGCCACGCCATGTTCTTCGCCACCCTTGGCGTCATCGCCTCGTCGATCGAGCGACTGACGACCGAGTTCCGGCACTTGCAACGCACCGAGGTCGGCGAAGCCGAGGAATATTTTTCCCCCGGCCAGAAGGGCTCTTCGGCAATGCCTCATAAGCGCAATCCGGTGCTCTCGGAAAACCTGACCGGTCTTGCGCGGGTCGTGCGATCGGCTGTCGTGCCCGCCATGGAGAACGTGGCCTTGTGGCATGAACGCGACATTTCCCATTCCTCGGTCGAGCGCATAATCGCGCCCGACGCCACCGTGACCCTCGATTTTGCGCTGGCAAGGCTGGCGGGCGTCGTCGATACGCTGGTCGTACACCCCGAGAACATGCGGAAGAATCTAGAGCGGCTCGGCGGGATCGTACACTCAGAGCGTGTGCTGCTCGCCCTGACGCAGAAGGGCGTCAGCCGTGAGGATGCCTACAAGGCGGTCCAGGGCAATGCGATGAAGGTGTGGGAAAACGGCGGCGATTTCGGCGAAGTCCTGGCCGCGGATCCGGTGGTGTCGAAGCATCTGAGCGAGGCCGAACTGAACGAACTTCTCGATACCGCCTATCACACCAAGCACGTCGATACCATATTCGCGCGCGTCTTCGGCGAGGCCTGACTTTCCGGCGATTGGTGGTATTTCCCTGGTTAATCCCGGCCGGCGCCGATCGCCTGGGCTTTCGCCGACCCCCTGAGCCTAGGCGCTGTCGCCGCTCTTCAATTCCTTCATTATCTGCTCGCGCGCGGTTTCGATCAGCTTGTCCATTTGCTTGCGGACCTCGGCGTCGGTGATTTCAAGCCCCTTGTCCGTCAAGTCGTTGAGCACCTTCTCGAGGACATCCGCATCCCCCGGCTCATCGAAATCCGCCACTACCACTTCCTTGGCATATTCCTCGGCCGATGCCCCCGGCATTCCCATCCTCTCCGCCGCCCACAGGCCCAGGAGCTTGTTGCGCCGGGCGCTGATCTTGAACCGGGTCTCCTGGTCCAAACGGTATTTGGCTTCAAAACCCTTCTCTCTTTCATCGAACCCGGTCATAAAACTTGCGCTCCCTTCCTCAATATTCTTCACCTAGGGCACTCCACCCAATCCTTGTATAGCCGCACCATGCCAGGAGTGGTATCGATTGTTTATGTGTACCATGGTGGTTCTGTACCGTCCCGGCCACCCGTGGCCGCTGCTTTTCGCGGCCAACCGGGACGAAATGGCGGATCGGCCCTGGGCGCCTCCCGCAAGGCACTGGCAAGACCGCGCCAGCGTGGTCGCGGGACGGGACGAGCTGGCCGGGGGCACGTGGCTGGGGCTCAATGATTACGGTGTCCTTGCCGGGATTTCCAACCGCGAAGGTTCTTTGGGCCCGGCGCCCGACAAGCGAAGCCGCGGCGAGTTGGTTTTGGAGGCGCTTGATCACAGTGATGCGAAAGACGCCGCCGATGCGCTCGCCGATGTCGACGTGAACGCTTACCGGCCCTTCAACATGATCGTCGGCGACAACCGCGACGTTTTCTGGCTCTGCAACAGGGGCGGGACGAACGGCCCTCGGGGAGGGCAAATGGTCGTGAATGGGGTTCCGCCCGGTGTTTCCATGGTCACCTCCGGTGACCGCAACGATACCGAAAGCCCCCGAATCCGCGCCTATCTTCCCCGTTTCGAGGCCGCCGAGGTCCCCGACCCCGACGCCGGCGAGTGGGGGGCGTGGGAGGCGCTCCTGGCGAGCCGCGTCCACGACCTTGAAAGTGGACCGGCGGCGGCAATGTGCATGGTGACGGACACCAACTACGGCACCCTTTCAAGCTCGCTGATCGCGCTTCCCGCCCCCAACATAGAAGGCCGGAAACCGGTCTGGCGCTTCTCGGCGGGACGCCCCGGAGAGGTCGCTTACGATGCCGTCGCGCTATAGGAGCCTATCCGAGTATTGGTCATGGACTGCATCGGCCAGACAGACGCGAGTGTTAGGAGCGGAGGAGCGGGCGACCCTGGCTCCGCCGGAGGCTTCGCCGAGGCGAGTGCCGCCGCGCATCGGCAAGCCTTCGCGACGCGGCAATCGCGTCTGTCTGGCCGACCCGGAGGGCCGCGTTTTCAAGGCCTTGGGACGTCGTCTGGCACCGCTTGCGATGCGCCCGGCATCGCGGCGCGGCACCATCCTAGCCCAAAGCCTTGAAAACGCGGTGCAGCCCGTGATCAATACTCGGATAGGCTCCTAGGCGGGGGAATCTTTCACCACCTCCGGATTCCCTGCCTCGTATACCGTTGTTTTCCGGCTCAGGCATGCTATATGATGGGTGTTGGTTCACTCACCGAACCCCATGGCGCTTCGGCGCCGTTTTCCATTCCAAGGTAAGCACCATGGCCCGCCGCAGACGTATTTACGAAGGAAAAGCCAAAGTCCTTTTCGAGGGTCCCGAGCCAGGGACGGTCGTGCAGTATTTCAAGGACGACGCCACCGCCTTTAACAACAAAAAAAAGGGCACGATCGCCGGCAAGGGCGTTCTCAATAACCGGATTTCCGAGTACCTCATGGTCCGGTTGGAGGAGATCGGCATCCCGACCCATTTCATCAAGCGTCTCAACATGCGCGAGCAACTGGTACGGGAAGTGGAGATCATCCCCGTGGAAGTGGTGATCCGCAACGTCGTCGCCGGTTCTCTCGCCAAGCGCCTGGGTATGGAGGAGGGCACGCCGCTGCCCCGTTCCATCGTCGAGTTCTACCTCAAGAACGACGATCTGGATGATCCCATGATCACCGAAGAGCACATCACCGCCTTCGGCTGGGCGTCGCATCAGGAACTCGACGATATCGTCAACATGTCGCTTCGGATCAACGATTTCCTCTCCGGCCTGTTCCTCGGCGTCGGCATCCGGCTCATCGACTTCAAGCTCGAGTTCGGCCGCTGGTACAACGATGACGAGGTGCGTCTCGTCCTGGCGGATGAGATCAGCCCCGACAGCTGCCGGCTCTGGGACGTCAAGACCAACGAGAAGATGGACAAAGACCGCTTCCGCCGCGATCTCGGCAAGGTCGAGGAGGCCTACCAGGAAGTGGCGAGGCGTCTTGGCATCCTCCCCGAAGGCGGACCCAGTGACCTCCAGGGCCCCACGATCGTCCAGTAGAGGGAATGAAGGCCCGCATCCACGTCACCTTGAAGGAAGGCGTTCTCGATCCCCAAGGCAAGGCGATCGCCAATGCGCTCGCGGCGCTGGGATTCGATGGCGTTCACGGCGTGCGCCAGGGCAAATACATCGAAATCGACATCGACGAGACGGACCCCGGAAAAGCCAAGTCGGCGGTCGATGAAATGTGCGTGAAGCTGCTGGCCAATACCGTGATTGAGGATTACACGATCGAGTTGGATGGGTGATCCGCGCGTAGGGCAAAAGTACCGTATGCCGGGTCGGGCAGGACAAGGGGCGTGAAAGCAGCCGTCATCGTCTTTCCGGGTTCCAACTGCGACCGCGACGTCAAGGTGGCGCTCGCGGCAAGCACCGGCGCCGAGCCCTTTATGGTGTGGCATCGGGATCAGGAACTTCCCGACGTCGATCTTATCGTCATTCCAGGCGGATTTTCCTACGGCGATTACCTGCGCCCTGGCGCCATGGCGGTGCATTCACCCGTCATGGCCGAAGTCGTCGCGCGGGCACGGATCGGCGTGCCGGTTCTCGGCATCTGCAATGGCTTCCAAATCCTGACCGAGGCTGGTCTTTTGCCCGGTGTCCTGATGCCCAATGCAACGCTCAAGTTCGTCTGCAAGGATGTCTACCTCAAGGTCGAAAACAACCGTACGCCGTTTACCGCGAAGTACGGGCTCGGCCAGGTCATCCGAATTCCCATCGCCCATCATGAAGGCAGCTACTTCGCCGATGATGAGACGCTAGCCGGAATATCGGACCGCGGTCAGGTGGCGTTGCGCTATTGCCAGCCGTCGGGCGAGGTCGATGACGACGCCAATCCCAACGGTTCCATCGCCAACATCGCCGGTCTCTTCAACGAAACGGGGACCGTATTGGGGCTCATGCCCCACCCGGAACGCCTTGCGGAGTCCTTGCTCGGCGGCACCGATGGCAAGGCGATGTTCGATGGGCTGATGGAAGCGCTGTCCTGAACCATGGGACAGAACACCGCCATCGATAACCCGGACATGGCCGAAAGCCACGGGTTAACGGACGAGGAATACGGCCGCATCCTCGAAATTCTGGGACGGACGCCGAACCAAACTGAACTGGGCATCTTCTCGGTGATGTGGAGTGAGCACTGCTCTTACAAATCGTCGAGGAAATGGCTCCGGCGTCTGCCCACCGAGGCCCCGTGGGTGATCCGCGGACCGGGCGAAAACGCCGGCGTGATCGACATCGGCGACGGCCTTGCGGCCATCTTCAAGATGGAAAGCCACAACCACCCGTCCTTCATCGAACCCTACCAGGGCGCGGCGACCGGCGTCGGCGGCATCCTGCGCGATGTCTTCACCATGGGCGCGAGACCCATCGCCAACCTCAACGCGCTGCGATTCGGCCACCCCGACCATCCGAGGACCCGGCATCTCGTTGCCGGCGTCGTCGCCGGCATCGGAGGATACGGTAACTGCGTCGGCGTCCCGACGGTGGGTGGATCGTGTGCATTCCATGAATCGTACAACGGCAACATCTTGGTCAACGCCATGACCGTGGGACTGGCGGCCAAGGACAGGATTTTCTATTCGACGGCCACGGGCGTCGGCAATCCGGTGGTCTATATGGGCTCGAAGACCGGACGCGACGGGATTCACGGCGCCACCATGGCATCGGCCGAATTCGACGATGAGACGGAGTCGAAACGCCCGACGGTGCAGGTCGGCGATCCCTTCACCGAAAAATTGCTGATCGAGGCGTGCCTCGAACTCATGGACCTGGACGCGGTCGTGGCGATACAGGACATGGGCGCGGCGGGACTTACCTGTTCCTCCTTCGAGATGGCGTCGAAGGGCGGGGTCGGGGTCGAGCTCGATCTCGACCGCGTACCCACCCGCGAGGCGGGCATGAGCGCTTATGAGATCATGCTTTCGGAAAGCCAGGAACGGATGCTGATGGTTCTGGTGCCTGAAAAGGAAGACGAGGCGCGAGAGATCTTCACCAAGTGGGAGCTTGACTTCGCCGTCATCGGACAAATCACCGACACCGGACGCATGATCGTGAAGCAAGGTGGCGAAGTCGTCGCCGATCTTCCCATCGCGCCGCTTGCCGACGCCGCGCCGATTTATGAAAGGCCTTGGGATCCGGCGCCCGAGCCCCCGGCGATCGTCCGTTCCGATGTCTCGGAACCGAAGAGCATGACGGCGGCGCTCGAGACCCTGCTGGCCAGTCCCGATCTCTGCTCCAAGAAGTGGATCTGGGAGCAGTACGATCACATGGTGATGGGCGACACCGTCCAGCGTCCCGGCGGCGACGCCGCCGTCGTGCGCGTGCACGGAACGGACAAGGGCCTGGCCATGACCATCGACTGCACGCCGCGCTACTGTGCCGCGAACCCCTTCGCCGGCGCCGCCCAGGCGGTGGCCGAAGCCTGGCGGAACCTTACGGCGGCGGGGGCCAGGCCCCTGGCGATCACCGACGCCATGAACTTCGGCAACCCGGAGCGGCCCGAGATCATGGGTCAGTTCGTCCAATGCATAGAGGGCATGCGCGAAGCCTGTCTGGCGCTCGATTTCCCGGTGGTCTCGGGCAATGTCTCTTTTTACAACGAGACCAACGGCAGGGGCATCTTCCCCACCCCCGCCATCGGCGCCGTCGGCCTGATCGCGGATATTGCCAAGACCATGACGCCCGAATTCAAGGGCGGGGGCGAGGCCATCATCCTCATCGGCGAGACCGCCGGTCATCTCGGCTGTTCCCTGTATTTACTCCACATCGAGGGGATCGAGGATGGCGCGCCGCCCACCGTCGATCTGGCCGCCGAAAGGCGGAACGGCGATTTCGTGCGTTCCCTGATCGAGGAGGGCGAAATCAGCGCCTGCCATGACGTCTCGGACGGCGGGCTCCTGGTGACGATAGCTGAAATGAGCCTGGATTCGGACATCGGCGCGGCAATCGAATATCGGGCGCCGGCGCCCGGAAAATCGGCTCCCAGCCTCGATTCTTGGCTGTTCGGCGAGGACCAGGGGCGTTACATTCTAGCCGCGCCCAGCGCCGATTCCGTTCTGGCCGCCGCCTCCGAGGCGGGCGTACCGGCCTCGAGGATCGGCACGACGGGAGGCAAGGCGTTGACTCTGAACGGTGCCGAAACCATATCCTTAGCTGAGCTCCGGGAAGCCCGCGAGAGTTGGTTCCCGGCCTATATGGCGGGCCGTTGAAGCGTCAAACGAGAAAAGGACGGGAATGATGGCAATGGATTCGGGTCAGATCGAGCGTCTGATCAAGGAAGCCATTCCCGACGCCGACGTGAGGATCGAAGATTTACGCGGAGACGGGGATCATTACGCCGCTTACGTGGTTTCCGCCGCGTTCAAGGGCAAGACCCGGGTTGAGCAGCACCAAATGGTTTACCAGGCGCTACGCGGCAAAATGGGGTCGGAACTGCATGCGTTGGCGCTGCAGACCACCGTTGCCGACAATGCATGATTTGAGGGATGGGAACGTGACATGAATGACAGTCCAATATTCGAACAAATCCGTGATGAAATTTCGCACACCGATGTCGTGCTATTCATGAAGGGAAATCCGGTCTTTCCCCAATGCGGTTTCTCCGCCGCGGTGGTCGAGGCGCTCACCACGCTCGGGGTAAAGTTCAAGGGCGTGGACGTATTGCCGGATCCCGGGTTGCGCGACGGAATCAAGAATTTCAGCAACTGGCCGACGATCCCCCAGCTTTACGTCAAGGGAGAGTTCGTCGGCGGCTGTGACATCGTGCGCGAGATGTACGCGACCGGAGAGCTCAAGGAACTTTTGAAGAACAAAGGCGTTGAATTCGCCGCCCCAAGTGAGGCCGCTGACTGAGCGCCTTCCGGGACCACTCCCGAAACCGAGACATGCAGAAGGCCGGTCCCGATCGGGCCGGCCTTTCAACACGACTGGATACCCGGCTTAACGGGAATAGAACTCGATCACCAGGTTGGGCTCCATCTGCACCGGATAGGGCACGTCGGCAAGCTTCGGGGTGCGAATGAAGGTGCCCTTCATCTTCCTGTAATCCACTTCGACATAGTCCGGCACGTCCCGTTCCGGTGAATCCATGGCCTCGAGCACCATCGGAATCTCGAAGGATTTCTCCTTCAGCTGGATGGTATCCCCTTCCTTGACGAGGTAGGAGGGGATATTGACGCGTTTGCCGTTGACCAGAATGTGGCCGTGATTGACGAACTGGCGCGCCGCGAACACCGTCGGCACGAACTTCATGCGATAGATGACGGCGTCGAGCCGGCGTTCCAGGAGCCCCACGAGGTTCTCGCCGGTGTCGCCCTTGCGCCTGGAGGCCTCGCGGTAGTAATTGCGGAACTGCCGTTCGCCGATGTTGCCGTAATAGCCCTTGAGCTTCTGCTTGGCCTGAAGATGGACGCCGAAATCGGACATCTTGAAGCGGCGCTGGCCGTGCTTGCCGGGGCCGTATTCCCGCTTGTTGACGGGGCTTTTCGGCCGCCCCCAGAGATTGACCCCCAGGCGGCGGTCGATCTTGTACTTCGAACTCAGTCGTTTCGTCATGTCTCTAACCCGTATTTTGCCGGTGTTATTCTTGTCCCGATAGGCCCTTCGCGGTCGGGCGGGGACGCCATCCGGCGACCCACGTTCTCGGGAGCGGCGCGTACTATACGCGCGGGCGCCGCTTTGTCAAACGCCCCTGGCGGGCCGGGGGCCGGAGCTTCCGGGACCGGGAATCGGCCCCTATCCGCCCTTCCGGCCCCGGCGGGACGCGAGGCTGGTGATCATGCCCCTGAGCGTGCGCACCTCCTGCTCGGTAAGCCCGGCCCTTTGGAAGATGTTGCGGATATTGCGCACCATGTGGGGCCTTTTCTCGGGCGGGATCAGGAAGCCGCCGGCGTCGAGCTCGTCCTCCAGATGCTCGAAGAAAGCCAATAGCTCGTCCTTGGTGGCGGCGATCGCCCCATTCCGCCCTTGGCTCACCTCCGGCGCCACGTCTCGCGCCTGGTAGAACTCATAGGCGACGATCAAAACGGCCTGGGCGAGGTTAAGGGACGCGTAGGCCGGGTTGAGCGGCACCTCGAGCACGGCATCGGCCAGCGTGATGTCATCGTTATCCAGCCCCGTCCGCTCGGGCCCGAAGAGGACGCCCGAGGCCTCCGCCTTGCCGAGGAAGGCGCGGAGCTTCGCCGCCGCCGCTTTCGGGCTAAGGACAGGCTTGACCATGTCCCGGCGCCGGGCCGTCGCCGCGTAAAGGTGGCGAAGATCCGCGACCGCCTCGCCGGTGGTGGCGAACAGCTTGGCGCGATCGATCACCAGATCGGCGCCCGCGGCCGCCGCCCGCGCCTTCTCATTGGGCCAGTCTTCCCGGGGCCGGACAAGCCTGAGATCGCTAAGTCCGCAGTTCAACATCGCCCGGGCCACGGCGCCGATATTCTCGCCGAGCTGGGGCTCGACCAGGATGATCGCCGGCCCGGCCCGGCGATCGACCGTGGTGGCGTGGGGGCGGGTAGAATCAGTACCGGCCATGATTCGGTGCCGTGTTTTATGCCCGGGCGCCGCCACGGTAGAGCTTGTAGACGATGGCGTCGTGCAAGGCGTTATAGGAAGCATCGATCACGTTCACCGAAACGCCGACCGTCGACCAACGCTGGCCATGGGAATCGGCGCTTTCGATAACGACGCGGGTGACCGCCTTGGTACCATCCGAAGGGGTCAGGATTCGGACCTTGTAGTCCACCAGACGCATGTCCTCGAGCATCTCGAACGACGGCATCAGGGACTTGCGAAGCGCGTTATCCAGTGCGTTTACCGGGCCGTTGCCTTCGGCCACCGTCATGATCTTCTCCCCCTTCACCTCCACCTTGATGGTCGCCTCCGAGAGGGTGATGAGCTGACCGCGGGCGTTCCACCGTCGCTCATCGAGGACGCGGAAACTGTTGAGCTTGAAATATTCCGGGATCCCCTCGATGGTGCGCCGCGCCAGCAACTCGAAGCTGGCTTCGGCGCCATCGTAGGAATAGCCGTCGAATTCCCGCGTTTTCACCATCTCCACCAGCTCGCGGACCTTGGGACTGTCGGCCTCGATCTCGATACCGGCATCGCGCAGACGCGAGAGCACGTTCGATCTGCCGGCCTGGTCGGAGACGACGATATGGCGGCTGTTGCCGATAAGCTCGGGCACGATGTGCTCGTAACAGCGCGGGTCCTTCTCCACCGCCGATACGTGCAAGCCCCCCTTATGGGCGAACGCCGCTTCCCCGACATAGGGCGCGTGGCGGTCAGGCGCCCGGTTGAGACGCTCGTCCACCAGGCGCGAAATATGGGTCAGCCGTACAAGGCCGTCGGCATCGATCCCGGTCTCGAAGCCCATCTTCATCGTCAGTGTCGGCACCAACGACACCAGGTTGGCGTTGCCGCACCGCTCACCAAGGCCGTTGAGCGTACCCTGCACCTGACGCGCGCCGGCACGCACGGCGGCAAGTGTATTGGCGACAGCGTTGCCGGTGTCGTCGTGGCAGTGGATGCCGAGATGGCTGCCCGGAATCTGCTTGGCGACCTCGCCGACGATGCGCTCGATCTCATCGGGCAGGGTGCCGCCGTTGGTATCGCACAAAACGATCCACCTGGCCCCGGCGTCATCGGCGGCCTTGACGCACCTGAGGGCGTAATCAGGGTCCGCCTTGTAACCATCGAAGAAGTGCTCGGCGTCGAATATCACTTCGTCGACCTTCTTGCCGGCCATCGCGATGCTGTCGGCGATGATGTCGATGTTCTCCTCCGGCTCGATACCGAGGGCGACCCTGGCGTGGAAATCCCAGGCCTTGCCGACGATGGTCGCGACCCTGGCCTTGGTGGAGAACAAGGCGACGAATCCGGGATCGTTCTCCGCGCTCCGGCCCGCCCTTCGCGTCATGCCGAAGACGGCAAGCTTGGCATGGACAAAATCGGGCACCTCGGCGTAGAAAGCGTCGTCCGTCGGGTTGGCGCCGGGCCAGCCGCCCTCGACGTAATCGACGCCGAGCCTGTCGAGTTCCCCGGCGATGGCAATCTTGTCGTTGACGTTGAAGTCAACCCCCTGGGTCTGGGCGCCATCGCGCAATGTACAGTCGTAAAGATAGACCCTTCTATCGTCGCTCATCCCCCGCGTCTCCAATCGGTGGTACCGTCCGGCAAATCCTCCAACACGATACCTTTGACCTTGAGCTTATCACGGATACGGTCGGCTTCGGCGAAGTCCCGGTTGGCCCGGGCGTTACTCCTAGCCCTGACCAGTACCTCTATTTCCTCCTCGTCGAACCCCTGATCGCCCTCGGGGGGCCGCCACTTAAGCCAATTCTCGGGCTCCTCGGCAAGCACGCCGAGCAGTCTCCCGCCGCCAAGGAGCGCTCCCTTGAGTCTCCGTCGCTCATCATCGGTTTCGGCTTTGTTGAGTTCGGTGGCGAACTCATGCAAATGGACCACGGCAAGGGGCGTGTTGAGGTCATCGCACAACGCCTCCATGACTTCGCGCGGCGGCTCATCCGCCTCTTCCGGCGCCGTTTCGCCGCCGTGGCGGAGCGCGACGTAAAGCCGGTCCAGGGAGTGTTTGGCCTGGGTAAGGCCCTCCAGCGTCCAGTCCAGGGGTTGGCGATAATAGGTCAGCAGCATGTAGAAGCGGATGGCCTCGCCGGGCCAGTCCCGGAGCAAATCGCGGACGGTGAAGAAATTGCCGAGCGACTTCGACATTTTCTCGCCGTTCACGGTGAGATAGCCGTTGTGCATCCAGTACCTGACGAAAGGCGCGCCGCCGTGGGCGCAGGTGCTTTGGGCGATCTCGTTCTCATGGTGGGGGAAGATCAGGTCCAGCCCGCCGCCGTGGATATCGAAGGTCTCTCCGAGATGGTCCTTCGACATGGCGGAACACTCGATATGCCAGCCGGGCCGGCCCCGCCCCCAGGGGCTGTCCCAACCAGGCTGGTCGTCGCTCGACGGCTTCCACAGGATAAAATCCGCCGGGTCCCTCTTGTAGGGCGCCACCTCGACCCGGGCGCCGGCGATCAACTCCCGCCGGTCGTGCCGGGAGAGCTTGCCGTAATCGGGCATCGACGGCACATGGAACAGCACGTGCCCCTCGGCGACATAGGCATGATCCAATTCGATCAGCTTCTCGATCATTTTCACCATCTGGGGAACGTGTTCGGTCGCCCGGGGCTCGGCATCGGGCGGCAATGCGTCGAGCGCCCCCATATCCTCCTGGAAGGCCCGATCCGTGCGTTCCGTCAACTCACGGATAGGGATGCCTTCGGCCTTGGCGGCGTCGATGATCTTGTCGTCTATGTCGGTGATGTTGCGGACATAGGTGACCCGCGGAAAGAGCCGCTTCAACAGCCGAAACAGCACGTCGAAGACGATCACCGGCCGGGCGTTGCCGATATGGGCAAGGTCGTAGACCGTCGGACCGCAGACATAGACCCGGACGTGATCGGGCTCTAGGGGCTCGAACGGCTCCTTCTTGCGGTTAAGCGTATTGTATATCCTAAGACCCACGGGTTCCCCGCGATGAATTCATTCGGACGGCCCCGCCAGAGGGCGAAACGGGTAGCAGATTCTTCATTTCAGGTCCATGGCGGGCCCGAGAAAGCGTTGGTGATAGGATAGCGCCGGTCACGCCCGAAGGAGCGGCGCGTGACCTTGACCCCCGGCGGCGCTTGGCGGCGCTTGTACTCGGCGAAGTTCACCATGCGCCAGACCTTCATCACCACGTCGCGCCCGTGGCCGCGCTGGACGATGTCGGAGACCGCCATCTCCCCCTCGATAAGGCATTTCAGGATGTCGTCGAGGGCATCGTATGGGGGCAGCGTGTCCTGGTCGGTTTGGCCGGGCCGCAACTCGGCCGAAGGCGGCTTGACCAGGATTCGCTCCGGGATCACCTCTTGCGCGGGACCCAATGCGCCGTCGGGACGATGCCGGTTGCGCCACCGCGCGAGGCCGAAGACGTCCGTCTTGTAAACGTCCTTGAGCACCGAGTAGCCGCCACACATATCGCCGTACAAGGTGGCGTAGCCGACCGACATCTCCGACTTGTTGCCGGTGGAAAGCACCATGTGGCCAAGTTTGTTGGAAAGCGCCATGAGGGTGATGGCGCGCGAACGCGCCTGGATATTCTCTTCCGTCACGTCCGCCTCATGCCCGGCGAAGCTTTCGCTCAGCATGTCGTCGAAGGCGTCCATGGCGCCCTCGATCCCGATGGAGGTGAGATTGGCGCCGAGAGCGCCCGCCACCGCTTGCGCGTCCTCGACGCTCTCCTTCGAGGTATAGGGCGAGGGCATCATGACGCAGTGGACCTTCTCCGCGCCCAGGGCGTCGGCCGCCACCGCCGCCGACAGCGCCGAATCGATACCGCCGGACAGCCCGATCAGCACGCCGGGAAAGGCGTTCTTGTTCACGTAATCGCGCAGCCCGACCATCATGGCGAGATAGACCGCCTCCAGCCCTTCCGGCATTTGCGCGCACGCATCTGCTTCGCAACTCCAGGCGCCATCGGCGCCCCCGTCCGCCGGCGCCGACCAGCGGGTCGTCAGGAGGTGCTCCTGAAAGCTCGGCGCCCGGGCACGCAGGTTCCCGTCCGCCGCGATGACGAAGGATGCGCCATCGAACACCAGCTCGTCCTGCCCGCCGACCTGATTGACGTAGATGAGAGGCAGTTTGACCTCGCCAACCCGCTGCGCCGCCAAGGCAAAGCGCTCGCCCCCCTTGTCGGTTTCAAAGGGTGATCCATTGATGACGACAAGGATCTCCGCCCCGGAAGCCTTGAGATGGGCGGTCACGTCCGTCCCCCACATATCCTCGCAGATCATGACCCCAAGCTTGACCCCCCGGAATTCAATGGCTTCCGGCAAAG
>JADFJG010000093.1 GCA_022566265.1 Pseudomonadota bacterium
GAGGACAACTTCGGATCGGTGGACCTAACGCTCACCGACGACGAAGTGGCACAGCTCGATGAAGTGAGCAAGATCCCGTTGGGGTATCCTGCATGGATGGGCGCACTCGGGGACGACCGGATGCCGGGAGAGATGCGCGACCTCGCGGCGCTCCTCGGGGAGTATGGGGAGGAGAAGGAGGAGAAGGAGGCGGCGGCAGGGGAGTAACGTCCTTTAGCCGGGCACGGGCGCCAGACGGTCATGACCGAGCAATTCGAGCGACTGAAATCAGCCCTGGCTGAGCGATACGCCATCGAGCGCGAGATCGGCTCCGGCGGCATGGCCACGGTCTACTTGGCCAAAGACCAGCGCCATGGACGAGACGTGGCGGTCAAGGTGCTCAAGCCGGAGCTGGCGCTGGCGGTCGGGCAGGAGCGTTTCCTTCGCGAGATCCGGATCACCGCCGGGCTCGAGCACCCCCACATTCTGACCCTGATCGACTCCGGTAACGCCGACGGCTTCTTGTATTACGTCATGCCGTTCATCCAGGGCGAAACGCTGCGCGACCGTATGGACACCGAGGGCCAGCTCCCGCTGGAGGACGCACTCCGGATCGCACGGGACGTGGCCGACGCCCTCGACTTCGCACACGAACACGGTGTGGTGCACCGCGATATCAAGCCGGACAACATCCTCATTTCCGGTGGGCACGCGGCGGTGATGGACTTCGGCATCGCGCGGGCGGCCGACGTGTCCGATGCGTCCGGCGCGCAGCGCATGACCGAGACCGGGCTGGTGATGGGGACCCCGGCGTACATGAGTCCCGAGCAGGTGGCCGGCGACAGGGAGTTGGACAGCCGAAGCGACATCTACAGTCTCGCGTGCGTGTTGTTCGAGATGCTCACCGGCCGGCCGCCCTTCACGGGGCCCACGGCCCAGGCGGTCATGACCAAACGATTCGTGGGGTCCGTTCCCAAGATCAGCCAACTCCGCGATCAGGTGCCACCGTCCGTCGAGCAGGCGATCCTCAAGGCGATGGCTCCGGAACCGGCCGAGCGGTTCGCACGCCCGGCGCACTTCGCCGCCGCGTTGAGCATGGCCGACCCCACCGTCTCAGCGGGCAAGCCCGCGGAGGGAGCCGCCGCGGGGAGGACCCCCGCCTGGGAGTCCGCCGCTGGGGGGGGCAGCGGGCGAGCCTGCTGGGAGGCCGCGCGTGGATATGCGCTCAAGCGCGCCGGCGGGGGCAACATCTGCCTCGCCCATTTCGGCGACGGCACCCTGGACGAAGGCATCAGCTACGAGGCGCTGAATATCGCCTCCCTCCTCTCTTTGCCGGTACTGCTTCTTTGCGAGAACAACGCCAAGGAAGGCCAGCGCCCGTCCTCGATGCTGGCGGCCAAACGCCTGGCCGACGTGCCCGAGGCGCTGGCGATCCCCACCACGGTGGTCGACGGGCGCAACGCCGAGGAGGTGCATTCCGCCCTTGCCGACGCCATCGAAGGCATCCGCAAGCACCCCGGCCCGGTCTTCGTCCAGGCCGATCTCGAGCGCTGGCCCGGCTCCCACGCGCCCAAGCCTGAGTTCACCACCGGCGTCACCGACATCGCCCATGCCTGGGACGAAGGCGCGATCTTCGGGGAGCACGCCGATTGGGTGCGCGATCACGACCCCATCCTTCGTTATGCCCGGGCGCTGCTGGCGGCGGGAGTGGTGGACCGGGAGAAATTGCTGGAGATCGACAAGCGCGTCGCGGGCGAGATCGCCGGCGGGCGCGCCTTCGCCGAGGCGAGCCCCTTCCCGGCGCCCGAGACGGCGCTCGACCGGGCCTTCGCCTGAGCCGGGGGACGCCAATGGCGATCATCACCTACGCCCAGGCCTTCTTCGACGGCATCCATGAGGCGATGGCGAGCGAGCCGCGCATGAGCATCATCGGCCGCTCCATATTCGGCCACGGCGCCGGGCGGGGCTTTGAGCGGAAGCTCGATGAGGACTTCGCCGGGCGCATCATCGATCCGCCGACGGCGGAAGGCGCCGTCGCGGCGCTGGCGATCGGCGCCGCCATGGCGGGGGAGCGCATCTTCGCCCATTTCGGCACCGCCAGCTTCGCGCTGGAGGCCTTCAACCAGTTGGTCAACGAGGCGGCGGTGGCGCACTACATGTCGAACGGCCAGGTCAGCGTGCCGGTGACCTTTCACATGTATCACGGAGTGCGCGGCGGCGGCGGCGCCCAGCATTCGGCGAGCCCCCAGGGTATGTTCGCCAATATCGCCGGGCTCGAGGTGGTGCTGCCCTCGACACCCGCCGACGTCAAGGGCCTGATCCGCACGGCGCTCAAAAGCGACAACCCGACGATCTTCATCAACCACACAGCCCTCATGGGGATCGAGGGCGAGGTGCCGGACGGCGAGTTCGACATCCCCTTCGGCCAGGCCGATATCAAGCGCCAGGGCGCGGACGTCACCGCCGTCGCGATGTCGCGGATGGTGCATAGGACCCTGGAAGCGGCGGAGATCGTGGCGGCGGACGGCATCGAGACCGAGGTCGTCGATCCGAGGACGGCGGCGCCGCTGGATGCCGATACGATCTGCAAATCGGTCGCCAAGACCGGCCGGCTGGTGACGGTGGAAGAGGCCATCGGCCCCTGCTCCATCGGCTCCGAGATCGCGGCGACGGTGGCCGAGCACGCCTTCGGCGCCCTGAAAGCCCCCATCGTCCGCCTCGCCCGGGCGCCCGTCCCGGTGCCCTTCAGCCCACCCTTGGAGGACGCCATCACGCCGTCCGCCAAGGACATCGCGGCGGCGATCCGGAAGGTCATGGGGTGAGGGGAGAGGGTCGGTCAGGACCCAAGCTCGATGGTCACGGTCTTGTATTTCGGCAAGGTGAAGCCTTTTTCCAACATCGATTCTCAGGTGATGACCAGCTTGTCTTCACCGGCCCAGCGGATGGCGAATGTTTGAGGCTGGCAATAGCCCCTGAAGACGGCCGTCGCGAAGGTTTCGTTGAACGGGATCCACGATTTGACCAAGCTCACGCCCTGCCCGTCCCACTTGCTGCCGCCTTCGGTATAGAACGATTTTCCGCGGTCGACATAGCCGCCGTTGGGCGAGGCGACCTCCGCCTCGGTTATTTCGTCAAGCGAACCGAGCGCCGCCAACCCCATCAGGAATAGGGCGACGACGGCGGCCACGAAGGATATGAGTACGATCGATTTCGTCCGTCCCGTAGCCATGGCTTCCCCTCCTGCCCTTCAAGCGCCTCGCACGACAGCCCCGATCCTATAGGGGAAATGCGAAGAATGGGTTATCGGCGGGGGCTTGGCCTCGGGCCGAGGTTTAGGTAGGGTAGTCAGTTCCTTACCTTGGGTATCACCGCGATGTTCGAGATATCTCGGCGATCAGGTTAGCCAAAACGACAATTCCCGACCAGAGTGGTTTGAAGGTAATGGTACGTAAAACTGTCGAGATTTCTGGAACGGTGAATTGCCCTTGTGGCAGTGGAAAGATCTATGGCCTCTGTTGTTCGAAAAAGGAATTCAAGTACACCAAGGATGGGAAAGGGCGAATATACAAAGAGGATAAGATAGATAAAAAAACTTTCGAGGCAATTAAGTCGGCTAACAAGCATTTCAAGTTCGTATTCGGCCGAAATCCTCAAAATCATGATTTAGTATTTATTGATCAATACTTTTTTTCAAACGAAGATTTCGACGATAGTTTTATGGAAGCACTTAAAGCTGTAGACGTTGCACCTAGCGTGGCCTATGCGACTAGAAAAACCGGCCGCATCGTAACCGAAAATAATATTACAAAGATACCAGATACCGAACTAGCCGAATGGGATGCCGCAATAGATGACTATTACGAGAAGTTTGAACGCGGTGAAAATCCCTTTGAGGGCAATAGCCCCTTTTCCCGTGAAATGCTGGAAGTTTGGTCAGATCTTTTACAGGATCTATATGCGACAATTTGTCATTTAGGAAGGTTTTTGGAGAAATTACCTCGCAGACGAATACCTTCTGAAGATATTTTTCTTCAATATTATTTCGTTGCCCGGTCCTTGGATACACTTAGAAGCGTTTATCGAATTTTTATGTCTCGCTACTCAGACGACGTTTTGTCATTAATCCGGAGCCTTTATGAAAACTTCCTGCGTATACTTTTCCTTCGTCACCATCCAGGGAAGGCTCCGGACTTTTTTGCTATTACTGGTGTACAGGTTGGCACCCACGAATTTGCAAAATTCAAGAACGGAAAACCAGATCGTAGAATTATAATTGAAAAGGCTACTGGGAAAAAATTCGAGGGGCATATTTCGAATAGACAAATGGCATCTTCTAGCGATTTCTCAATTGATGTTGAATTTTACGACCACTTTTACCCTTACTTATCCAATTTCTCTCATTTAACGCTTGACCCAAATCTCGAGTATTTCAGTATGGATCTTGGCTTTCGCCTGCATAAGAAAGATAACCCGTTTTTAGCTTTGCAGTTTGTCAGCGTAGTTAATGCCTTAACCTTGGATGAACTAAGTTTAATTGTCCATGCTAATAAATTGACGAAGCGAGATCTCCGATACATGGCAATGCGGCTACGCAATCGGCTTTTGGAACTTGATACATTATCTGATCGCGATGACCCATGGCCCCCTCTGCTTCAACTTACGCTTGATCGGGTTAAGCTTGTTGGGACCAGGGGGCCTTCCTAGGGGACATCCTAGATTTGTTCCATTGATGTGCCGCAACCTTTCCCACTTTCCCTTAGTATTCGAACTATGCTAGATTGGGCCCGAGGCTCGGCGCGCCGCCTCGGCGCCGGGCCAAAAAAGGGAGCGGGAGATGCGGGAAATCCACACAAAAGACAGCGCTTCCGCCGCGGTGCGGGCGCGGCTGAACCATCCGGTGATCGACGCCGACGCCCACATACTCGAATGCGAATGGGCGATCCAGGACTTCATCCGCCAGATCGGCGGGCACGAGATCGCCGCCAGGTTCGAGAAGATGGGCCGGCCGGGCTATTCCAAGGGCCATCGCTCCATGTTCTGGGCGGCGCCGTCGGGCAAATACACCATCGACCGCGCCACCTGCATGCTGCCGAAGCTCTATGCCGAGCGCCTGGCCGATGCCGGCATCGACTTCGCCATCGTCTACACCACCTACGGCATCTCGGCCAACCAGGTGCGCGACGACGAGATGCGCCAGGTGCTGGCGCGGGCGCTCAATTCGCTCTACGCCGATATGTTCGCCGAGGTGTCGGACAGGATGACGCCGTCGGCCATCGTGCCGACCTGGACGCCCAAAGAGGCGATCGATGAGCTCGAATACGCCGTCAATACCCTCGGGCTCAAGACCATCACCATCTCCGGCGAGGTGCGCGACGCCGTGCCCGAGGTGGCGGAGCGGGCGCCCGAGCTCGCCGATGCCACCCAACGCGTCACCTCGATCTGCATGGAGCCCCGGAACGGCCATGATTACGACCCGTTCTGGCAGCGCTGCATGGAGTTGGGCGTGCTGCCGGCGGGCCACGCCGGATCGCAGAAGACGGCGCGGCGCCAGTCGCCCAACTGCTACTCGTTCAACCGCCTCGGCACCTTTTCCGTCGGCAACGAGTTCTTCGCCCGCTCGCTCTTCTTCTCGGGGGTGTGCAGGCGCTTCCCCAAGCTCAACATCGCCTTCCTCGAGGGCGGCGTCGCCTGGGCGGTGACGCTCTATAACGATCTGTTCGAGATCTGGAGCAAGCGCAACACGAAGTGGATCTACGAGCACATGGACCCCAAGAAGCTCGACGTCGAATTGATGGAGGAGATGTTCGACCGCTTCGGCCACCGCGACTACATGACCAAGGAGGCGTGGCGCGCCAGCCCGGACCTGCCCCAGGCGCGGATCGCCAATGACGAGCGGCCGATGAACGACTACGAGGCGTCGGGCATCGAGAAGGCCGAGGACATCCGCGATCAGTTCGTGCCCAACTTCTATTTCGGCGCCGAGGCCGACGACCGGATGACGGCGCTGGCCTTCGACACCAAGCTCAACCATTTCGGCGTCAAGCTGAAGGCGATCTTCTCATCGGACATCGGCCACTGGGACGTGCCCGACATGACCAAGGTGCTCTCCGATGCCTGGGAGTTGGTCGAGGAGGAGCGGATCACCGAGGACGATTTCCGCCTGTTCACCTTCGAGAATACGGCCGAGATGCACGCCGGGATGAACCCCGATTTCTTCAAGGGCACGGCGGTGGAAGCGGCGGTCGGCAAGCTCATGGCGGACAAGCGCCGCGCGCCGGTGGCTGCGGCGGAGTAGTCAGGGCGCGGGGCCTCGTCCAAAGCGGCTCACCGCGGCGAATACATCTTTTCAGGATGGTACCTGTCCACCACCCTATGGCGGAGCCAAAAGCTTGCCCGGCCAAAGCTTGCCCGGCCAAAGCTTGCCCGGCCAAAGCTTGCCCGGCTTAATAGAATCTCTTAACGGAAGGACAGCAATGGATAGGCTTCTCATTTCTTCCAGGCTCCAGGCCCTGCCGGTGGTCAAGCGGGGTAAGGTGCGGGATATTTATCGCGTTGGCGACGAATTCCTGCTCATCGTCGCGACCGATCGGCTTTCGGCGTTCGATGTCATCTTGCCAACCCCCATACCGGGCAAGGGTAGGGTACTGACCTCCTTGTCGAATTTCTGGTTTGGCAGGACCGGGCACATCGTCGAAAACCATTTGACCGATGCCGTTCCGGAAGACTTTCTCGTCGAGCCCGCCGACCTCGAGCAAACCGCAAAGCGCGCCGTGGTGGTGAAGGCTGTCAAGCCGCTTCCTATCGAGGCGATCGTGAGGGGGTATCTCGCCGGTTCGGGATGGCGGGAATACCAGGCAACGAGAACCGTATGCGGAATCCGCCTGCCCGACGGTCTCCGGCTGGCGGAAAAACTGCCCGAACCGATTTTCACCCCTTCCACCAAGGCCGACATCGGCGAGCACGACCGGAACATCAGCCTTGAAGAGGCGGAAGGCATCATCGGCAAGGACCTTGCCGCCAGGGTCCGAAGTATCAGTCTTGAAATTTTCCGTGAGGCGACACGCCATGCCGACGCCGCGGGCATCATCATCGCCGATACAAAGATGGAGTTCGGAGTGGATGACGGCGGCGAACTCATTCTCATCGATGAACTTTTGACGCCGGACTCCTCACGCTTTTGGCCGAAGGATGAGTATGCGACGGGGCGCAACCCGCCCAGTTTCGACAAGCAGTTCGTGCGTGATTACCTCGAAGAGATTCGTTGGGACAAACGCCCCCCGGCGCCCGAGCTGCCGCCCGAGGTGGCGGCGAAAACGGCTGAAAAATACCGTGAGGCCTTGGTTCGGTTGACGGGGAGTGGCCAGCCGTGACGCCGGAGTGTTCGGCCACGCGTCCACCGGACGCACTGTCCCGCCTCACCCTTCAGGTAGGGCGACGAGCTACCCCCCCTGCTCCACGCCGATAGGAACGCCGATTTCTACCAGGGCATGGCGGTGGAAACGCCGGCCGGGAAGCCCGTGGCGGACAAGCGCCGCGCCCCGGCGACGGCGGCGGAGTGACCGGGCGCGCCTAAAACCCCTCAAGGCTCGCTGCGGAACCAGGCGTCGCCCCAGAGGTTCAGCGTCCGGGCGTCGTGGGGCCATTGGCGGTGCGCCATATCGATCGGCATCTCCTCGAGCTCGGCCGAGATCTCGAGGGCGTTGCCGTCGGCATCGCGGAACATGACGAACAGGTTGTTGCCCGGCCCGTGGCGCCCCGGCCCCCAGAACATCGGCACCCTGAGCGCCGACAGATGATCGGCCCAGTCGCGGATGTCGTTCCAGCAGCCGCTTTCATAGGCGTGGTGGTCGAGGCCGCCATGATCGGCGCGGAAGATGGCGAAGGAATGGTGCTCGGGGTCGGAGCGGTAAAACACCGCCGCCGGATCGCCGCCGCCGTCCCCGTCCCTGGCCTCGCCGTCGACCACGTCGGACAGCACGAAGCCCAAGACGTCCTCATAGAACGCCATCATCGGCCTGATCGCCGTGCTGGTGACGACGAAGTGCTGCAGCCGGCCGCAAAGGGCATCGGCACCGCCATCGCGCGCCTCGCGGGGCAGACCGAAGACCAGGGCGTTGCCGTCGGGATCCTTGATCGCGAAGGCATCGTCGCCTAGGAGCGGCGAGGGCGAGGCTTCGATACCCGCCCCCTTGGCCTCGATGTCGGCGCGGAGCGCCGCGAGCCTGGCCCCATCCTCGACGGCGAAGGCGGCGAAACCGAGGCCGGCCCTAGCGCCTTGGGAGACCAGAAGCTCCCGCTCCCTGCCGCGAAGGCGCCATCGGCCTTCCGTCAGCTCCTCGGCATCGTAGCCCAGCACCCGTTGGTAGAACCCAACCAGGGCGTCGGCGTCGGCGCTCACCAGGCCGAGATGATGGAGCCTCGCGGGCCACAAGGGGCGTCGATCCGCCATGTGATTTTCTCCCTCGACGAACGGGTCCGATTTTCACCCAATCTAGTCGCGCGCGCCGGCCTCGGCAACCGCGCGCCGTCACCTCCCGGCCGCTCCCCGATCCATCAGAGTCTCCAGGGATGCGGCGAAGGCGGGCGCTTCATCGGCGGCGAAGGCGCCGGCGGCGTAGCGGTCGGGGCGGAGCAAGACGATGCGCCCCTCCCGGCCCTTGAGAACCGTGGCCAGGGCGCCTTCGGCGTCGCGTACGATTTCGATGCCGGGGCCGGGCGCCGGCGCGTCCCCGGCGTCCGGCGGCAGGACGCCGACGCGGCTGATTCCCAAGCGCCGCCACACCGGCTGGATCAGCGCCGCCAACACTGCTTCAGGGTTAGCGCCGTAAGCCAGCGCCGCGAAACCGTTGCCGGTGACCTCGTCGAGCAGCAGCTTGGCGCCCGTGGCGGTGATGATCGCGGGCTGGGGGAACATGCGCCCGACCAGGGTCCGCCGCCGCCCCTCGGTGTCGGCGATGAGGAACCCCCTGGCGAAGCGGGGCTTGGGCTTGAAGCGCATCTCGAGGACATAATCTCGCAAGCCGGGCACCAGGTTGGCGAGGCGCGCGCCGTTGACCAACGCCCAGCTGCCGAGCCGGGTCCGGGGGTTCATGATCCGGCCCATGCGAAGCGCCAGGGTGATCATCTCCCAGGCGTGATCGCGGCGCTCGGCCTCGTAGCTATCGAGCACACCGTTACCGATGCGCCCCTCGATCACCGCGGCGAGCTTCCAGGCCAGATTGTCGGCGTCCCTCAGCCCCGTATTCATGCCCTGGCCGGCGAAGGGCGGCGTCAGATGCGCCGCGTCGCCAAGCAGGAACACCCGATCCTGGCGCCAGCGTTCGGCCATGCGGGCGTGGAAGGTGTAGACCAGCTTGCGGACGATCCCGCCGGCCTCATCGCCGCCGAAGCGCCCGAGCAGGGCGGCGACGGCTCCGGGTTCCAGCATCTCCCCGTCGCTTTCGTCCGGTCTCAGCAGGAACTCCCAGCGCCTGGTCCCCGCCGGCCCCGGCAGGGTGATCGCCGGGCGGGCGGGATCGCAATGGACGCGGGTATGGCGTTCCCCGTCCTCGCCCCCGGTCATGTCGAGGACCAGCCAGCGCTCCTCGAATGACGACCCCGCCATGGCGATGCCGAGCAACCGGCGCACCGTGGAGGAGCCGCCGTCGCAGCCGAGGAGGTAGCCCGCCCGCACCTCGACCGCCCCGCCGCCGGGCCCGCGGATCCGGGCGGTGACCCCGTCCCGGTCCTGATCGAACCCTTCGAGGGAATGGCCGAAGAGGACACGGACATTGGCGAAGCGCCCGAGGCCTCGGCGCAAGGTGGCTTCCAGCAAGGGCTGGCGGAAGGGCGAGCGGCGGGGATAGCCGTATTCGCGGGTGCTCGGCAGAACCTTGGCGAAGCACCGGCCCGAGGCGGAGAAGTAGTGATAGCCGTAGCCGGGGCCGATGTCGCCGGCCACCTCGCCGATCAGGCCGATGGCCTGGAGGGTGCGCAGGCCCTCGTCGTCGATGGAGACGGCGCGGGGCTCCTCGACGGTGCCCTCGTTACGCTCGACCAGCACCGTGCCGATCCCGGCCTGGCCCAACAAGTTCGCCACCACCAGCCCCGTCGGCCCGGCGCCGACCACCAGGACCGGGACCTCTATCGTATCGTTACCTCGATCCGCGCCCATGGCGAGGTCTTAGCACGGCATCGCGCGGCCGGGCGTCAACAAATGGCTGTCGGGAGGGCCTCGGGGCGGCTGTCGGCCCGCGGGGTAAAAACACTATTGACTACTGTCGATTGACACCATACAATCAATGGGTGATCAAATCGTTCCGCCATCGCGGCTTGAAGGCGCTTTATGAAAGTCGGCGCCCGGCGAAGGTCGCGCCGGATCACGCGGCCAAGCTGGCGCGTATCCTGACGGCGTTGGACCGGAGCAGCGGAGCAGAAGGAATGGACCTGCCCGGCTTTCGATTGCACCCCCTCAAAGGCGCCCGGAAGGGCCATTTTGCGGTATCGGTCTCGGGCAACCTGCCTTCGCCGAAGCGAAGCTCCGGCTTCGCGCAGGCAGGTTGGCGGGTGACGTTTCGGTTCGAGGGCGGACACGCGGTGGATGTCGATTATCTGGATACTCATTAGGAGGCCCTGACATGGCGATGAAGAACCCCGTGCATCCCGGCGCCATCGTGCGCCAGGACTGCCTGAAGCCTTTGGACCTCACGGTCACCGAGGGCGCGAAGAGACTCGGCGTCGGGCGCCAGACGCTCTCCAACCTGGTGAACGAAAAGGCCTCCATTTCCATCGAGATGGCCTACCGGCTGTCGAAGGCGTTCGGCTCGACGCCGGAGACTTGGCTAGGAATGCAGTTGGCCTTCGATCTTGCGCGATCGCGTGGCCTGGAACGCAAGATCAAGGTCAAGCGGATCGAGGCCGCCTGACGGCAACGGTCCGGTTATTGCCCGCACAAAAAATGAGGTCAGGTCTTGTATCTTGCATTAGGGGCGAGACTGGTCAGACAAAGAATTATTCTCGCCAATCGCATCTTTTTCCCGATGTCAACACGACGTCGTCGGCGATTCGCTCTCGGCCGGCTTCCAGAACGGCTCGCTGCACCAGGATCAGCAGCCCAACGGCTTCGCCAGCCTCATCGCCCGCCAGGCCTGCACCGAACTGGTGCCGCCGTTGATCGGGGCACCGGGGATCCCGAACCGTCTGATCATCACCGACGATGATCCGCTGGTGATCGAGCCGGAGGACGGCATGTCCCCGGGCCGGGTCGATTTCGCCCAGGTGACCAATCTCGCGGTGCCAGGGCACACCGTGGAGGATTCGCTGACGGCGAGGCCCGACTTCCCGATCGATGATCTGACCGACCTGGTGCTCGGCTTGCCCGGCCTATTGTTGGGGATTTCGCGAAGCCAGGTCGAGTGGGCCGAGGCGTCGCCGTTCACTGCCGGCCCGCCGACGACGATCCTGGTCTGGCTCGGCCCCAACGATACCCTCGTCGCGGCGACGGAAGCCGACGCCTCGCTCCTCACCCCGGGCGATGCGTTCAAGGACGCCTATGAGGAGATGATGGACCGGCTGGGGGCGACCGGCGCCGAGATCGTGGTGGCCAACGTGCCGGACGCCACGGTCATCCCGTTCCTCACCCCGGCCGAGGATCTGGCGGCGGCCTTTGGAATCCCCACCGGGCTGCCGCGACCGATCCTCGGTATCGGCCCGGGCGACTTCGTAACGCCGCGGGCTTTTCCGGTCATCGAGGCCATCGTGAACATGGAAGCGAGCCCGCTGCTTCCCGCCGACGTGGTGCTCGATGCCGGCGAGGTCGCCAGGATCCGCGCCGCCACCAAGGCGTTCAATAAATTCATCGCCAAAAAGGCCGAGGAACACGGCGCCGCGCTGTTCGACGTCCATGGTTTCCTCAACCGAATCGACGCCGAAGGCGCTGTCGTCGACGGCACCGCCCCGACCACCGATTTCCTCGGCGGCCTGTTCTCGCTCGACGGGGTCCACCCGACGAATATCGGCTATGCCTTGCTCGCCAACGAGTTCATCGAGGTGATGAACGCCCATTTCGGCGCCGCCATTCCGCCGCTCGACGATGACGAGCTGGCGGCCATCCTGGCGAGCGACCCGCTGGTCTTCGCCGCCCCGGCGCCGGTGACGACCGCCGTCGAGTCCATGCCGGTGGCGACGGCCGATGCCATACGCGCCGTCCTCCTCGGCCGATGACCGAGGCGCGATGACCCGACCTCCCCCGAAGCCCCTCCCTCCCGAGACCTTGGGCGCGCCCCGCCTCCCGGCGCGCCCATTTTTTCCAGGCCGTGCAAAAGACCCCGGCGCGGTGGCCGGGGTCTTTCGCTGCGAGCGATTTTCACGGCGAAAAATTCAGGTGGGCCGTTTTCTTGGTATTGCCGGAGGCTATGGGACCTTGCCAGGAGGCTCGAGCCAATTTACTCTGACGATGCCTCTCGGCGATAACTGCTCTCGATGCCCATGATCGCTAATAGATTTCAGCCCGTAATCATCCTGGTCGCCCTGATCTGGATTGTCGAAGTCGTGAACCTGTTTATTGGGCATCGGCTGGTTTCATTTGGAATATTGCCCCGCAGTTTCACTGGCCTAATCGGTATTCCACTGGCGCCGTTACTTCACACTGGATTTTGGCACGCCGTCTCCAACACGGTTCCGCTGTTAATTCTCGGAGGCCTCACACTCGCGGGGGGGAAGAGACGCTTTTGGGAAACGACCGTAGCGGTCACCCTGCTGTCGGGCGCATTGGTGTGGATGTTTGCGCGCGAGGCCTACCACGTCGGAGCCAGCGGACTGGTGTTCGGCTATTTCGGCGCAATATTGGCCCGCGCCGTCATAGAACGCAGCATAACCGCCATCGCCATCGCCATCGTTACGGTGATGGTATATGGCGGACTATTGTGGGGCATCCTGCCGCTACGAAGCTACGTCTCCTTCGAGGGGCATCTGTTCGGCTTGATCGCTGGCATTGTTGTCGTCTGGCTCGACCGCAAATTCAGCAAGTCTCGCGAACGCCGCGATGATTAAGCCTTTATGAAAGGCGCTCTTGAGTCAGCTTCCGGCGCCCCTTCTACTCGTCGCTCGAGCGCCGAATCCGCCCCGTGCGACAGTGCGGGTTCGTACCGGCGGCCGGCTAACCTGAGATCTGGCGACCTGGGTACGGCCGTCCGCCGAGACGGCGCCGACCTGGCCGCTTCTCGCCGTGTAAAACCGGTTAGGATTTGAAGTCGGGCGGTAGAGCGGCTGCGGCGATATGGTGGTCCGTCCCATGCGGGACCCCAGCATATAGCCCGCCATCAAGGGCAGCCAAATCGAGGTGCCGGTCGAGGAACGGGACTGATAGCATCGGTTATATCCGAAGTCGGAATAACAATTGTTGGCGCGATCGTAACGGGGGGCAACCTCGTTATGGAGTTTCTGGGCCTTGGCGAATTCAGCTTTGCATACCGATTCGTCTTGCTGACCGGCCTTGACGCATGCTTGGACGGAATTATAGGCCAGGACATCTTCTTCCGCTTCTCCGCAGGCGACGAGGACGAGCGCGGTGGCGCCCAGGAGGGAAAACTTGAGTGCGTTCATGCGTTTCATTCGCTGCGCCTCTATCCTCAGGTGGTCATACTGGCGGCGTTTAGGATACCCGCCACCATTGAACACGCGCCGAGCCAAATTCCGGCGGCCACCTCATCGGCCTCGATCCGTTCGGAAACGCGCGGCATGGGCAGGCGAATGAGGAGATAAACGAGCACCTGGACAATCAGTGCGACCATCCCCCAGAGCGCCATTTCGACAACGGTGACGGAATTGATCATGGTGCTGGCGAGGGGCAGCGCAAACCCGATCAAACTTCCGGAAAAGGCGATCGCGGCGGCCGTCGAATTTTTCTTGATGAGGGCGAGCTCGTCATGCCTGGTGACGCGCGTGTAGATGACGACGAAAAGGATTGTCAACACGGCGGCAACGACGAAGAAAATCAAAAACTCGGAAAGACTTGCCAAAAAAGTGCCAATTTGCTCGCTCATTCGAGCCTCCAGATCTTTGCCTCGGCTACGCGGGGCGCGTCGCCTGTCACACTGTTTTATGCCGTCGACTTATACCAAAGGTCCTTGATAATGACCCCTAGAGATCGGGCAGGCGATCCGTCGGGCCATCGGGCGGGTAGCAGGGAAGCCGCCGGCGATGCACCGCATCGTCAAGGTTTTCCGACGCCCGCCGGCGGTTCGCATGCCCGACCGGAACGGCGGCTTCCCAAGGCTTTCGGACGGCGTCCCGCATGGCTTGCGATGCTCCAGCATCGCCGCGCCACGCGCTCCTAGCCGAAAACCTTGGGAAGCCGTCTCTAGGGGTCATTATCAAGGACCTCTGGTATTATATCACTTTCAGGTTGGGAAGGTCGAGGTCCACGCCGACCATCAACTCGACCGTCCGTTCGCCTTCGTAGGACTCGACTGAAACCATCAGATATTCGGTTTTCTTTCCTTCCTCCAAAT
>JADFJG010000012.1 GCA_022566265.1 Pseudomonadota bacterium
CCAAAAACCTTCGTCGCGAAAAGCCAATCACCGCCAGTCGGCGGAAAAACCGGACTCGCCATGCCAAAGAAACCTCGCCGGAACCAAAATCAAGCGATTCCCCAGCTTCATGAAATATCCGGGCTAGCGCTTGCTCGGTCTCAGCATCGGAGAAAAGTTCCACGTCGCGGGCGGCGCGGATACATGCTTTCGGCGAGCCGAGGTCCACGCCCTCCCGCGACAACAGGTAACGCTGGGAGGTCTTCCACACGGCTTCGAAGGTATTTTTGAAGCGCTGCAGGGCGGCGTCGCGCTCGATCGCCGAGGGACGTTCGAGGCCGGCAAGCTCCTGCAACGTGGCCAGCGCCCGGCCGGCCAGCTTCAGGCGTTGTCGGAGGCGGTCCAAACCACTCCTTCCTTTCGCACGCGTCGGCGGAAGATGGGATCGACGTCGCGCAAATCGACGACGTCCACGTGACAGGGGATGGTGCTCTCTTCGAGCGCCTCGCGCAACCGGGGGAGCACGCCAGCCGGCAAGGGCCGGGCAGGATCGATGGCGATGTCTATGTCGCTCAGGCGGTGTTTTTTGCCGCCGGCGCTGGAGCCGAAGAGATACACGGTCGCAAAATTCGGGCCGAGCACCGTGAACACGATGTCCCTTACCCGCGCGAGCACGGTGTCGGTGCCGCTAACCATATTCCCGACCCACTCCCTATCGGCCGAAATTCCAGACCAGGACATGATAACACGGCCAATGACCCCGCCGCCAAACCGAGTCTCCCGCCTCGCGGCCCCTCAGCCCCCGCCGGGGGCGCCGTAACCGCCGCCGCCCGGCGTCTCGATGACGAAGACGTCGCCTTCCTTCATCTCGGTCTCGGCCGTCGGGCCCAGCTCCTCCCACGTTCCATCGGCCCGCTCGACCCGGTTCTTGCCGCGGGCGCCGGGTGATCCGCCGGCGAGACCGAAGGGGGCGATACGGCGGTGATTCGATAGGATCGCCGCCGTCATCGGCGCCCGGAAGCGGATGCGCCGGACCGTCCCGTTGCCACCCGAATGCCGACCGGCGCCGCCGGAACCGGCACGGATGGCGAAACTCTCCACCAACACCGGGTAACGCCACTCCAGCACCTCCGGGTCGGTGAGGCGAGAGTTGGTCATGTGGGTCTGCACGGCGTCGGTGCCGTCGAAATCGGCGCCGGCGCCCGAGCCGCCGCAGACGGTTTCGTAATACTGGTAGCGCTCATCGCCGAAGGTGAAGTTGTTCATCGTCCCCTGGGCCGCCGCCATCACGCCAAGGGCGCCGTAAAGCGCGTCGGTGACGCACTGGGAGGTCTCGACATTGCCGGCGACCACCGCCGCCGGGTGCGCCGGGCGCAACATCGAGCCTTCCGGGATGACGATGTCGAGAGGCTTGAGACAGCCTTCGTTCATCGGGATGTCGTCATCGACCAGGGTGCGGAAGACATAAAGCACGGCGGCGCGGCAGACGGCGGCGGGGGCGTTGAAATTGTTGTCGCGCTGACCGGAGGTGCCGGTGAAGTCGATCACGGCCGAGCGGTTATCGCGGTCGATGGTGATGGCGACGCGGATTTCGCTGCCGTCGTCCAGCGGATAGGTGAAGGCGCCGTCGGAGAGCACGCCGATGACCCGGCGCACCGATTCCTCGGCGTTGTCCTGGACGTGCCCCATATAGGCGTGGACGACGTCGAGGCCGAAGTGATCGATCATGCGGCTCAGTTCCCGCACGCCTTTCTCGCAGGACGCGACCTGGGCCTGGAGGTCGATGATGTTCTGCTGAACGTTCCGCGCCGGCCAAGGCCCGGCGAGGAACAGGGCCCTGATGTCGTCCTCGAGAAACCGTCCCCCGCTGACCAGCAGGACGTTGTCGATCAGCGTCCCCTCCTCGGCGATGGTGGTCGAGCCCGGCGGCATGGAGCCCGGCGTGATGCCGCCGATATCGGCGTGATGACCGCGCGAGGCGACGAAGAACAGGATATCCGCTCCGGCGACATCGAACACCGGCGTGATGACCGTCAGGTCGGGCAGATGCGTGCCGCCGTTATATGGCGCGTTATGGACATAAACGTCGCCCGGTTTCATCGTCGTCGCGCCACCCGGTTCGGCGCGGGCGCGGATGATGGCTTGGACGCTCTCGCCCATGGAGCCGAGATGCACCGGCATGTGAGGCGCGTTGGCGATGAGGTTGCCGGAGGGATCGAAGAGCGCGCAGGAGAAATCGAGCCGTTCCTTGATGTTGACCGAATACGCCGTGTTGGCGAGCACCACCCCCATCTGCTCGGCGATCGACATGAAGAGGTTGTTGAAGATCTCGAGCATCACCGGATCGACGTCGGTGCCGATCGCCGAGGCGCGGGCGAGCGCTTGGGTGCGTTCGAGCACCAGGTGATCGCGCGCCGTGACGGCGGCCCGCCAGCCGGGCTCGACGACGGTGGTGGTGTTGGCCTCGACGATGATGGCGGGTCCGTCGATGGCGTCGTTGGGGCGAAGGGCTTGGCGCTCGAAAACCGGGGTCTCGACGAAACCGCCGGCCATATAGGTCCGGACCTGGGAGACCGGCAGCAGGGGCATGACCCGCGCCGGGGCCTCGACCACGGGCTCGTCCGCCGCCCGGCCGCCGCCGGTGGCCTCGACCGAGGCGGCCTCGACGATGAAGCCCTTGTCGGGCATGACGAAGCCGTAGCGCTGGCGGTGGGCCGCCTCGAAGCCTTCGACGATGCCGTGAAGATCGGCGAAATCGACGATCAGCGAGGTGTCGGTGCCCTCGTAACGGACATGGACCTTGCGCCGGACCTCGATCAGCGACTCCGCCACCTGCTGGGCGGCAAGCTCCCCGGCGGCGTCCGCCGCCAGCTCGTCGAGCAGCTTGCCGATCTCGGGGATGAGGTCATCGGTAAGCTCGGCCTCGACGCCGCGCTCGCGCATGGCGCCGACGTCCGCCAGGCCCATGCCGTAAGCCGACAGCACCCCGGCGTGGGGATGGATGAAGATCCTGGTCATGCCGAGCGCGTCGGCGACCAGACAGGCGTGCTGTCCGCCGGCGCCGCCGAAGCAGCAAAGCGTGTACTCGGTCACGTCGTAGCCGCGCTGGATCGAGATCTGCTTGATCGCGTGGGCCATGTTCTCGACCGCGATCTCGAGGAAGCCGCCGGCGACCTCGACGGCGGAACGTTTGTCCCCGGTCCGCGCCTTGATGTCGGCGGCGAGGGCGGCGAACTTCCGGCGCGCCACTTCGCCGTCGAGCGGCTCGGACCCGTCGGGACCGAACACCCGGGGGAAGAACTCGGGCCTGATCTTGCCGAGGCAGAGATTGGCGTCGGTCACCGTCAGCGGCCCGCCGCGGCGATAGCACGCCGGCCCCGGATCGGCGCCCGCCGAGTCGGGGCCGACCCGGTAGCGCGCGCCGTCGAAATGGAGGATCGAGCCGCCGCCCGCCGCCACCGTGTGGATGCGCATCATCGGCGCCCGCATGCGCACGCCGGCGACGAGGGTCTCGAAGGCCCGTTCGTATTCGCCGTCGTAATGGGCGACGTCGGTCGAGGTGCCGCCCATGTCGAAGCTGATGATCTTGTCGAAGCCGGCCATGGCGGAGGTGCTGACGGCGCCGACGATGCCCCCCGCCGGCCCCGACAGGATGCTGTCCTTGCCCTGGAAGCGCCTGGCATCGGTCAGCCCGCCGTTCGACTGCATGAACATCAGGCGCACATCGCCGAGCTCGGCGGCGACGCCGTCGACATAGCGCCCGAGGATCGGCGACAGATAGGCGTCGACGACGGTGGTGTCGCCCCGGCTCACCAGCTTCATCAACGGGCTGACGGCGTGGGAGACGGAGATCTGGGTGAAGCCGACCCCGGCGGCGAGAGAGGCGACGGCGCGCTCATGGTCGGGGTAGCGATAGGCGTGCATGAACAAGATGGCGGCGGAACGGATGCCGGCGCCAAAGGCCGCCTCGAGCCCCTGGCGGGCGCCGTCGAGATCGACCGGCGTCAGCTCCTCGCCCTCGGCCGTGTAGCGCCCTTCGACCTCGACGACGCGGCGATACAGCATCTCCGGCAGGACGATGTGGCGCTCGAACAGTTTCGGGCGGTTCTGGTAGGCGATCCTCAGCGCATCGCCGAAACCCTTGGTGACGACCAGCACCACCGGCTCGCCCTTGCGCTCGAGCAGCGCGTTGGTCGCCACCGTCGTCCCCATCTTGACCGCCTCGATGCGGCCGGACGGGATCGCCTCGTCGGCGCCGAGGCCCAGGACCTCGCGGATGCCGGCGATCGCCGCGTCGGCGTAGCGGTCGGGATTTTCGGACAGCAGCTTCCTGGCGATCAGCGCGCCGTCGGGGCCCTTGGCGACGATGTCGGTGAAGGTGCCGCCGCGGTCGATCCAGAACTGCCAGCGGCCCTCGGCGCTCGTGTCCCCTTGGGCGCCGTTGTCGTCTGTTTCCGGCATGTCGCGGTACTTCGGCTGAAACCATTTGCCCCGGCGCGAGTGTGGGGCGCTGGCGCCACCGCGTCAAGGAAGGGCGGCGGTGGCGTCGGCGCGCGGCGCGGGCTATATCTCCCCCCTGCCATGATCGAGCGCCCCCCGACCCTTCCGGAAATCGCCAGAGCGGTGAAACCGGGCAGCCGCGGCGCCAAGCTGCTCGCCGTCCTCGAGCGGCTCGACAAAAGCCAGTGGTGGTCGGGCGAGGCGCTGCGAGAGCATCAGTTCCGGCAACTCGGCGAATTGCTCGCCCACGCCGCGCGGACCGTGCCTTTCTATCACCAGCGCTTCGAAACCGCCAAGGTCGACGCGGCGGGGCCGATGGGGCCCGACGTTTGGAGGAAAATCCCGCTGCTCACGCGCAGGGACATCCAGAAAGCCGGGAATAGTTTACGCAGCCGCAAGGTACCGGCGGGCCATGGCAGGCTTGGCGTGGCCCAGACCTCGGGATCCACCGGCATGCCGGTGAAGCTCAATACCACCGAACGCACCCGATTCCTTTGGAACGCCTTCATGATACGGGACCACCTCTGGCATCGCCGCGTCTTCGGCGAGAAATATGCGGCCATCCGTAAGTTCCCAAGTCATGTCGCATCCTATCCGAAGGGGAAACACGCCAAAAGCTGGTCCCCGGCCATCGGCGGTCTCTTCGGGAGCGGTCCCGCGGCGGGCCTGGGAATCGACGCCAGCGTGAAACAGCAGGCCGAGTGGCTGGGCCGGGAGGATCCGGTTTATCTTCAGACCTACCCGTCCAATCTCCGGCATCTGGCGGTGTACTGCGAACGCCACGGGATCGAACTGGCGCGGCTTGCGGAGGTCATCACGTTCGGAGAATTGTTCGATCCGGAAACGCGCGAGATTTGCCGAAGGGTTTGGAATGTGCCGGTGACGGACATGTACAGCTCGGAGGAAGTGGGCTACATCGCGCTGCAATGCCCCGATCACGCGCATTATCACGTGCAGGCCGAAAATGTCCTGGTAGAGATACTCGATGACGGCGGCGAGCCCTCGGCGCCGGGCGAGATCGGCAAGGTGGTCGTCACACATTTGCACAATTACGCATCGCCGTTCATTCGTTACGACATCGGCGATTTCGCCGAAGTCGGCGAGGACTGCGCTTGCGGCAGGCGCCTTCCGGTCCTGCGAAGCATCCTCGGACGGACCCGCAACATGCTCCAGACACCAAGCGGCGATCGCTACTGGCCATTCTTTGGGGCACGAACCTTCACCGAGATCGCGCCCATCCTCCAGCATCAGTTCGTGCAAAAGACGGCCGATGTCATCGAAGGCCGCCTTGTCGCCGAACGGGCCTTGACCGAGCACGAAGAGGAGCGGCTACGCCGGCATATCCTTTCCCGGCTGCCTTACCCGTTCAAACTTGTCTTCACCTACCACGACGAGATTCCCCGGAGCGCCGGCGGCAAGTACGAGGACTTTATCTCGGAAATCGCCGGGTGAACCACCCGCCGGGCCAGTGCCCTACTTTCGCAGAAGGATAATGTAGGCGAAGGCACCCTCCCCCGGCGCATACGGCCCGGACGGTCGCGTGCCCATTCGGCGCTCGACGCTGGCCGAATGAAAATGCTCGACCGAAAACCCGCCTCCCTCGAAGAGCTCGACGAGCTCCTCGCGCGACCGAACGGGGTGGATCTTGAGGCGCTCGGTGAAGATGCGCGCTCCTTCCACCAGCTCTTCGGGACTAATATCCAGCGAGTCCTTCACCTTCTCCGCCTGGCGCGAGACTCTGCCCCGGAAGGCGGCTGCCTGCTCCGCCGTAAATCTCATAAGCTTGCCACTGCTCGCCGGGCGAATGCGGTGGATGGTGACGACCTTACCGCCGGGCCGCAGCAGGTTGTGCCATTTCGCCATCAGCCGGCGCCGCTCCGTGGGATCGAAAAACCCCAGAAAGGAATGGGTGCAGATGACGTCGAATGTCTGGGCGGCGTCGAAATCGAGGATATTGAAGGCCTTCGTGTGGACTTCCGCGCCTTGGCGCTCCGCATACCAGCGACAGAGGAACAACGGCGTTTCGCACCTGTCGACCACCGTCACATCGCAGGCAGCGTTCTCTTTTCGGTAGGCGTAGAGGATTTGCGCATACATCGAGTAATCGGCGGTGCCCGAGACAAGAACGCGCCCGTATCCGCCATCGCCGGCGAGCGCTTCGAGGGTCCGCGAGAAGAACCGGCCGTGCTCGCGCGGGGCCGAGACGATGTCCAGCATCCGCAGATATTGCCAAATGCCATGGTACCAGGCGCAGTCCTCTCCCGAGACCGGATCTCGGCGGCAAAGATCGGGGGCCATCCGTCTGGCGAGCGGCGCGCTCTCGGACAACGGCTCCTCGTGCGCCGGTGGCGATCGCGGGGCGGCGTTGTCGTCCATTTCCGGCATGTCGAGGTTATGTTGCTGAAGCGATTTGACCCGGCGCGAGTGTGCAGAGGTGCGCCAGCCGCGTCAAGGAACGGCGGCGCCGGGCAGCGACGCCAGCCACGCAACAGTAGTCATAGCGGGTTCTCGAAAAGCTCGCCAAAAAGCTCCTTGACCTTCCCTTTAGCCGCGCGGAGTGCCGATTTTCCCTTGGGTGTGATCACATAAAATCGACGCATGCGTTTGCCTTCACGTTCTCTCCAAGACCGAAGGTAGCCTTTCCGTTCGAGGCCGTGGAGCATGGGATAGAGCGTTCCCGGACTCAGCTCATAACCGTGCCTGCGCAGTTCCTCCATCACCCAGCCGCCATATACCGGGCCTTCGGCGGCATGATGAAGGATATGAAGTCGGATCAGACCGGCGTAAAGGTCCTTGTCATCCATAGTCCGCGACCGTGGTGTACTCCTTTGCTTCTCGGCTCGCCTCATGCCGGCAAGGGTGGCAGGGTTGCCATTATCCAAGCACCAGCCGCTGTCAGGATCACAACCAACCAAGGCGGCACCTTCCAGAAGACAAGCAGCGTGAATGCGGCCAGCGCCAATCCGAAATCGCCCGGCGACAGGATGCCGCTCGTCCATACCGGATTGTAGAGGGCGGCGAGCAGGAGCCCCACAACCGCCGCATTGATGCCGAGAAGGGCATTCCGCATCACTGTAAAACGCCGCAACGCATCCCAGAACGGAAGGGTGCCGACGACAAGCAGAAACGACGGCGCGAAGATCGCGAGAAGACAAATGACCGCGCCTACGGCCCCGTTTGGCTGGGGACCCATCACGGTCCCAAGATAGGCCGAGAATGTGAAGAGTGGGCCGGGAACCGCTTGTGCCGCTCCGTAACCGGCAAGGAAGGCATCGTTCGAAACCCAGCCGGGTGGAACGACTTCGGACTGCAGGAGTGGCAGGACGACGTGTCCGCCGCCAAATACCAATGATCCAGACCGATAGAAGCTGTCAACCAGAGCGACCGCGTGCGACGGGTAAGCGGCGGCGAGCATCGGCAGCCCAATCAAACCCGCGAAGAATAATAACAGTGACGCGACCGCAAGGCCGCGGCTGACGTCAACCCCAAGCGTAACGTGTTCCGTACGTGTCTCGGCGCGGAAAAAGATGAGCCCCACCGCTCCTCCGAAGACGATCACGCCAACCTGAACGAGCGGTATAGGAAAGGCTAGCACGCCGATCGCCGCGAGAACCGCCACGGTAACGCGTTGCGCGTCCGGACACAGCGTTCGCGCCATCGCCCAGACGGCCTGAGCCACGACTGCCACGGCGACCACTTTTAGCCCGTGAATGGCGCCAGAATCGATAACATCCTCAAATGCGACGACGCCATAGCCGAACACCATCAAGGCAATGGCCGACGGCGTTGTAAATGCGAACCAAGCGGCGAACGCACCGAGAAAGCCAGCTTTCGCCAAACCAATGCCGATACCGACTTGGCTCGAAGCCGGACCGGGTAGGAATTGGCAAAGCGCTACGAGATCGGCGTAGGCGCGTTCCTCGATCCATTTGCGGCGCGTCACGAACTCGTCATGGAAATATCCGAGATGCGCGATGGGGCCGCCGAAGGAGGTGAACCCCAAACGTAGGAAGGCGAGGAAGACGCGGGCGGCCGGCACGCGCGCCACAGGCGTCGTATGCAAATTCCGCCGCGATCCTTCAGACAATGGCTTTTCTCATATATCGATATTCGATATCGAGATTCGATTAATAAACGCCATTTGTCAATTGGGCTCTTAAGGCGTGACATCTCACAGGCAAGTCGAGGTGCCGCAACGAATAAATGTGGGATCTGCCGCCGCCTCAAGGAACGGCGGGGTGGGGTGTGGGAAAGACGCCCCCACCCATCCTCCGGGACCGGACCGGCCCACTGAACGCCCGCCGGCCCGGCTGGCGCCGGCGCGCGGCGCGGTCTATATATCCCCCCTGCCATGATCGAATACCCCTCGCCCAATTTCGGCCCCCGGCCCACCGATGCCGTCATCGACATGCTGGTGGTCCATTACACCGGCATGGCGGGCGCCGAGGAAGCGCTGGCGCGGCTGTGCGATCCCGGATCACAAGTCAGCGCCCATTATGTGATCGATGAGGACGGCACGACCTATCGCCTCGTCGATGAGGAGGAACGCGCCTGGCACGCCGGGGAGGCCTCCTGGGCCGGGGCCACGAACATCAACGACGTCTCCATCGGCGTCGAGTTGGTCAATCCCGGCCATGAGTTCGGCTACCTGCCTTTCACCCAGGCGCAGATGGACGTGTTCACCGATCTCGCCACCGGCGTGATCGGACGCCACCCGATCCCGCCCAAGCGCGTGCTCGGCCATTCGGACGTGGCGCCGGGGCGCAAGACCGATCCCGGCGAGTTGTTCGACTGGCGGGGCGCGGCGCATGCCGGCATCGGCCTTTGGCCCGAGGTGCCGGGCGCGGTGGATGATGGCGAAATCCTCTTCGCGCCGGGCGAGAAGGGACCGGTCATCGTCGAGATCCAGCGCCAGCTTGCCGCCTTCGGCTATGGCGTCGGCATGGGCGGTATCCTCGATAACCCGACCCGCGAAGTGGTGGCCGCGTTCCAGCGCCACTTCCGGCCCGAGAAGATCGACGGCGTCATCGACCGCGCGACCCTGCGCCGCCTCGAGGCCTTGATCCGCCTTACCGCTTGACGATCCGCCTTACCGCTTGACGCCGGGGGTTTTCGGTCTTACCTAAAAATTGCCAGATGGCCGGATGGTCGCCTTCCGGTGCGCCTTGGCGACACCGGGGGGAGGAAAGTCCGGGCTCCACGGAAACACGGTGCCGGGTAACGCCCGGCGGGGGCGACCCTAGGGAAAGTGCCACAGAAAGCAAACCGCCCTCACGCTTCGGCCTGGGGGCAAGGGTGAAAGGGTGCGGTAAGAGCGCACCGCGCCGCCGGTAACGGCGGTGGCATGGTAAACCCCACCGGGAGCAAGACCAAATAGGGGCGGCAGTCGGTTCGCCGACAGACGGGTTTTCGCGCCGCCGCCCGGGTAGGTCGCGCGAGGCGCCTGGCGACAGGCGTCCCAGATGAATGGCCATCCCCCGGCCCTCGGGTCGGGGACAGAACCCGGCTTACAGGCCATCTGGCTTTTCTTTTCTATTACCGGTTACAATCGGCGCTTGCGGGCGGTGTTTCGTCGAACCGCCGCGTCGCACGTGGCATGCGCCTCCCGGCCAGACCGATCCTGACCGCAACCGGCGCGTCCAGACGAAACCCGGAGAAAGGGTGTCATGAGCGAGGACAAGAAAGCAGACCAAACGCTTTACTGCTCGTTCTGCGGCTTAAGCGAGCACGAGGTCAAAAAACTTATCGCCGGTCTAAATGTCTTCATCTGCGATGAATGCACTTATTTGTGCTTCTGCATCGTGGTGGAAGATGTCCCCCTCGACAGTAAGAATCTCGATGAATTTCTTGCCAAGCTGCCGAACCGGATCGCGGCGTTGATTAAAAGGCAGCAACCCGCCGAGCAAGATGACGGCGGAAGCGATGGCGGGGACCAAGACTGAGGCCGACGCCCTTTAGAAAACTTATCGTCGTGATGCCGGAGAAAATGCCGGGGACAGAACCCGGTCCGAAGACGCGCGCGGGGCCGATTGGGCGAAAATCCACAAAAGAACATAGATAGAACATAATTTCGCCTTATTTCGCCCCAAGGCTATTTGGCGGTGCCAAAGTCGGCGACTCGGATTGACTGCTCTTCTACATGTAGTAGCCCAATCGGTGTCGCGCCGAGACTTTGTATTGCCCAATTTTTACTATGAATAACCATTGACGCCCATAAAAACCCATGCTATCCCATGCACTCCCAATGAGGGACGGCCCTCGCCATCGGCGGCGGCGTGCCTCGCAAGGGGGAGACAGTTGAACACTCGAGCGCACTGGGGGTCAAGGTGGTGTTGTTCCTTTCCACCTTCATCAACAAAGTCGACCGTAAGGGCCGGGTATCGGTCCCTGCGCCGTTTCGCGCCGCCCTGGCGGGGCAGGTGTTCAACGGCATCGTCGCCTTTCGCTCCTACCGCCTACCCGCCATCGAGGGCAGTGGCATCGACCGCATGGAGCGGCTCAGCGACAGCATCGATGAGTTGGAGCTGTTTTCCGAGGCGCGCGACGACCTCGCCTCGACCATCTTCGCCGACGCCCACCAGCTTTCCTTCGATGGCGAGGGACGCATCATCCTGCCGCCGTTATTGGCCGAGCATGCCGGCATCACCGAGATCGCCGCCTTCGTCGGCCGCGGCGCGACCTTCCAGATCTGGGAGCCCGACGCCTTCACCACCCACCAGCAAGAGGCGCGGGCGCGGGCGCGGGCCAACGGCGCGACGCTGCGCCTCCGCCGCCCCGATGAATGAGCCCGGCAATGAGTGGATGAAGATGGACCCAGCCAGTCCCAAGCCGAGCGATAAGAGCGCCGCCGGCGCGCACCACACGCCGGTGCTGCTCGCCGAAGTCCTCGCCGCCCTGGCGCCGAAGGACGGCGAAATCTACATCGACGGCACCTTCGGCGCCGGCGGTTACGCCAAGGCGTTGCTCGAGGCCGCCGACTGCACGGTCTGGGGCCTCGACCGCGACCCCAAGGCTGTCGCGCTCGGCAACACGGTGGCGCGGCACTACGCCGGTCGCCTCGGCGTCGTCGCCGGGCGTTACGGCGACATGGAAGAGTTGTTGGCGCCGGTCGGCGTCGATGCGGTCGACGGTGTCGCCTTCGATCTCGGCGCCTCGTCGATGCAGCTGGACGACGCCGGGCGGGGTTTTTCCTTCCGCCACGACGGGCCGCTCAATATGCGCATGGAGGCGACCGGGGCCACCGCCGCCGATGCCGTCAATTCCCTCGGCGAAGGCGAGCTTTCCGACATCATATATAACTACGGCGAAGATCGGGCGGCCCGGCGCATCGCCAAGGCGATCGTCAGGGCCCGGGACCGCGCGCCGATCGAGCGCACCGGCGCGCTCGCCGATATCGTCCGGGGCGCGCTGCGGGCGAAAGGGGCTGGCGGCGGCAAACGCCGGGGCGCCATCGATCCCGCGACCCGGACCTTTCAGGCCCTACGCATTTACGTCAACGATGAACTGAACGAGCTCGACCGCGGTCTTCTCGCCGCGGAAGCGATGCTCAGGCCCGGCGGCAGGCTTGCCGTCGTCGCCTTCCATTCCCTTGAGGACCGCAGGGTCAAGTCGTTTTTTTCGATCCGCTGCGGCGCCTCGGCGCGGCCCTCGCGTCATACACCGTCCCTTTCCTCCCGGGGGACGTCGCGAGCGGCCGCGCCATCCTTTCATCTGCTGAACCGCCGGGTGATCAAGCCCGGGCCTGAGGAGATCGCCCGCAACCCCAGGGCCCGTTCGGCCCGTCTGCGCGCCGCGGTCAGGACCGAGGCCCCGCCGTGGCCGGCGAGCGCGGCCCAATGAGGGGACGTTCCACCTTCCTGTGGCTCACCTTGGCCATCATCGTCGGGTTCGGCCTGTTCCACGTCAAGTATCAGGTGCAGGAGCTCGAGGAAGAGCTTGCCCGGCTCAACGCCGCGATCCTGAAGGAGCAGCAGCAGATCCACGTCCTCCGCGCCGAGTGGAGCTATCTGAACACGCCCTCTCGTCTCGAGGAACTTGCCGCGCGCCACCTCGATCTCGGGCCGGTCCAGACGGCGCAGATCGGCTCCGTCTCCAGCCTTCCGTGGCGCCCGGCATTCCGTTCCCGCCCGGCGCCCGCCGGCGCCGGGATGAAGCCGGGATCGCCGGCCAAGGTGAGGCCACCCGGCCCGACCTTGCGCCCGAGGCCCGCCCTGGCACACACCTCCGAGGCGGACTAAAAATGGCGGGAGGCGGGTACGGAGACGTGGCCAACTCCCTGCCCGGCGGCCGGGCGGGCGTCGGCGACCATGAGCACCGCATGCGCCTCGAGGGGGTGCGCAAGCAAGTCATCGAAACCGGCCGCAACCGGCTTTTGGTGATCGGCGCGCTGTTCGGATTCGGATTCCTCGTCATCGCCGGACGCCTGGCCGACGTCACCATCTTCAAACAAGGCAACGAACCGCGCCTCGCCCAAGCCGTTCCGGTATCGACCTGGAAGGCCGAACGGGCCGACATCGTCGACCGCAACGGCGTCCTGTTGGCGACGTCCCTGGCGACCGCTTCGCTCTATGCCAACCCGCGCCACATTCTCGACGCCGGTGAAGCCGCCCGCCAATTGACCCGCCTGTTGCCGGAACTGAACCCGGCCGAGGTCAGGAGCAAGCTGACATCGAACCGCGGCTTCGTCTGGCTGCGCCGGCACCTTACGCCGAGGCAGCAATATGCGGTCAACCGGCTCGGCATTCCCGGCCTCTATTTCCAGCGCGAGGAGCGCCAGGTCTATCCCCACGGGCGGTTGCTGTCCCACGTGCTGGGCTTCGTCGGCGTCGACAACCGCGGCCTTGCCGGCGTCGAGAAATCATTCGACGAGACCTTGCGCCAAAGTATCTCCGCGCTCCAGCTTTCGCTCGACGTGCGCTTGCAACACATCATGCGCCAGGAATTGGCGGCGGCGATGGCGACGTTCGGCGCCATCGGCGCCGCCGGGATCATGCTCGACGTCCGTTCGGGCGAGGTGCTGGCGATGGTGTCGCTGCCTGATTTCGACCCCAACAATCCGGCCGCCGGGCCGGTGGAGGACACCTTCAACCGCAATACCCATGGCGTCTACGAGATGGGCTCGACCTTCAAGATCTTCACCACGGCGATGGCGCTGGACACCGGCACCGCGACGCTGAACAGCGGCTACGACGCCACCAAGCCGATTCGCATCTCCCGCTTCGTCATCACCGACTACAAGCCCAAGAAGCGGTGGCTGTCGGTACCGGAGATCTTCGTTTATTCGTCGAACATCGGCGCCGTGAAGATGGCGCTCGACGTCGGCACGGCGAACCAGAAAGCCTACCTCGCCAGGCTCGGCCTGTTGCGTCCGGCGGCCATCGAACTGCCCGAGGTCGGCGCTCCCATCGTCCCCTCGCCATGGGGCAAGGTCCATACCATGACCATCGCCTTCGGCCACGGCATCGCCGTCAGCCCGGTGCAGCTGGTCTCCGCGGTCGCCGCCATCGTCAACGGCGGCATCATGCGTCCGGCGACTTTGATCCGGCGCGGTCCCGGCGAACGCGATCCGGGCGTGCGCGTCATTTCCGCCCGTACGTCCGAGCGCATGCGCCGGCTGCTGCGTCAGGTGGTGGTGCAAGGCACCGGGCGCAAGGCGGCGGTCAACGGTTATATGGTGGGCGGCAAGACCGGCACGTCGGAGAAGGTCGGCGCGCGCGGCTACCGGCGAAAGGCGCTGTTGTCCTCCTTCGTCGGCGTCTTTCCCATGGACGATCCCCGCTACGTCGTCTTCGCCCTCCTCGATGAGCCCCGCGGCACGACGCAAACCTTCGGTTACGCCACCGGCGGCTGGGTCGCCGCGCCCATCGTCGGACGCACCATCGCGCGCGCGGCGCCGTTGCTGGGAGTCGCGCCGGTCGATGAAACGGCGCCCCAAATCCGCCGCAAAATGTACGTCAGGATCAATTCGCGAGATCCCAGAGTTGCGTCTTATTGAACTGTTGAGCGGTGAGGCACCCGGGTTGGAATCGAACACGGCGGCAAGGGATGTGGAAATTCTCGGCCTGACCTCCGATTCCCGCGAGGTCCGGCCCGGCTATCTGTTCGCCGCGATCAAGGGAAGCCGCGCCGACGGCGGGGATTTCATTGGCGATGCCCTGGCCCGGGGCGCCGCCGCCGTCCTCGGCCCGCCGGGCACGCGCGTCCCCGAGTCCATGATCGAGCCAGGGTCGCGGCCGGTCCCGGTGATCGCCGATGACAATCCGCGCCGCCGGCTTGCCCTGATGGCGGCGCGTTTTTTCGGCCCCCAGCCCGCCACCATCGCGGCGGTGACCGGCACCAACGGCAAGACCTCGGTGGTCTCCTTCCTGCGCCAGATCTGGTCGCGCCTCGACCGAAGGGCGGCCAGCCTCGGCACCCTTGGCCTCGACGCGCCGGATATCGACGTCGCCGGCGTCACCGACCCGGGGGCGCTGACGACCCCCGATCCGGTGGCGCTGCACCACTGCCTCAACGATCTCAAGCAAAGCGGCGTCGATCACCTGGCGCTCGAGGCATCGAGCCACGGGTTGGATCAGTACCGGCTCGACGGCGTTCGGGTGACGGCGGCGGCCTTCACCAACATCTCGCGCGATCATCTCGACTATCACGGCACCAAAGAGGCCTATCTCGCGGCCAAGGTCCGGCTGTTCGACACCATCCTGGCGCCGGATGGCGTCGCCGTGCTCAACGCCGACGTCCCGGAATTCGGGCCGCTCAAGGAACGCTGCGAGGCGCGCGGGCAGCGCGTCATCGGTTTCGGGCGGAACGGCGAAGACGTGAAGGTGATCGGGCTCGATCCTCTCGCCGACGGACTGAAGCTCGACCTCGAGATCGCCGGCGGGCGATTCGCCGTAAGGCTCGGGTTGGTCGGCGACTTCCAGGCGATGAACGCGGTTTGCGCCCTCGCCCTCGCCATCGCCACCGGCGAGGACGCCGAGGCGTCGGTTAGCGCGCTTGCCGAGCTTGAAGGGGCGCCCGGACGCATGGAGCTTGCCGCGCGCCACCCCAACGGCGCCGCCATATACGTCGATTACGCCCATACCCCGGACGCCCTGGCCCAGGTCCTCGGCGCGCTCAGGCCCCATCTCACGGGTAGGCTTGGCGTCGTCTTCGGCTGCGGCGGCGACCGCGACCCGGGCAAGCGCCCGGAAATGGGAAGGATCGCCACCGAGCTCGCCGATCTCGTCGTCATCACCGACGACAACCCCCGCGGCGAGGACGCCGCCCATATCCGCCGCCAGATCCTCGACGCCGCGCCCGGCGCGCGCGAGATCGGCGACCGCGCCCGGGCCATCAATGAGACCATCGCCATCCTCGAGCCGGACGATATCTTGGTGGTGGCGGGCAAGGGTCACGAGACGGGCCAGATCGTCGGCGGCGAGATCATTCCCTTCGACGACCGCGATCAGGTGCGACGCGCGGTCGCCGGCATCGGAGGCGCGTCATGATGGCGGCGCCGGCACCCGCCTTGTGGACCTCCGCCGAGGCCGACGCCGCGACCGGCGGTTACAGCACCGGCGCCTGGCAGGCCCAGGGCGTCTCCATCGACAGCCGCACGCTTCATCCCGGCGATCTCTTCATCGTCGTCAAGGGCCCCAAATACGATGCCCACGAGTTCGTCGCCAGGGCGATCGAGGGCGGCGCGGCGTCGGCGATGGTGAGCCGCATCCCCCAGGGCCTGCCCCAGAACACGCCGCTGTTGATCGTCAACGACACCATGAAGGGGCTCAACGATCTCGCCCGCGCCGCCCGCGCGCGCACCTCGGCCCACGTCATCGCGATCACCGGAAGCGTCGGCAAGACCAGCACCAAGGAAGCCCTCAAGGCGGTGCTCGCGCCCCAGGGCGTCACCGCCGCCAGCGAGGGCAGCTACAACAACCGGTGGGGCGTGCCGCTGTCGCTCGCCCGTATGCCCAAGGACGCCGACTTCGGCGTCTTGGAGATCGGCATGAACCATCCCGGCGAGATCACGCCGCTGAGCAAGCTCGCCCGCCCCGACACCGCCCTCATCACCACCATACAAGGCGTGCACACGGCCTATTTCGGCTCGCTCTCGGAGATCGCCGCCGCCAAGGCGGAGATCTTCCGCGGCATGGACGGCGGCACCGCCATTCTGTATCGCGACAACGCGCATTTCGACGCCCTCGCCGGCGCCGCGAAATCCGAGGGTATCGGACGCATCATCGGTTTCGGCGCCGGCGAAGCCTGCGAAGCACGCCTGATGAACTATCGGATCGAGCGCGACGGCAGCCGGGTCGAAGCCAAGATTTCCGGCCGCCGCCTTTCCTACCGGCTCGGCGCGCCGGGACGCCACTGGGCGATGAACAGCCTGGCGGTGCTTTCCGCCGTCGAGGCGGCGGGTGGCGATGTCGAGGCCGCGGCCAAGGCGCTCAAGGCGGTGAAAGCCCCCAAGGGGCGCGGCGACCAGCACCGGGTGCTCCTCCCCGGCGGCGCCTTCACCTTGGTTGATGAGAGTTACAACGCATCGCCCGCGTCCATGGCCGCCGCCTTCGAGGTCCTGGCCGCGGCCGAGACCGATGCCGGCGGACGCCGCATCGCGGTTCTCGGCGACATGCTCGAGCTCGGCCCGGACTCGGCGAAGATCCACGCCGCCCTGGCCAAGGATCTCATCGAGTTGGGGATCGACCTGGTGTGCACCGCGGGCAAGGACATGGTGCATCTCCAAGACGCCCTGCCGCGCAAGATGCGGGGCGGGCACGCCTCCAAGGCGGAAGAGTTGGCGCCCCTGGTCGGCAATCTGGTCAGGCCGGGCGACGTGGTCACGGTCAAGGGGTCGCGGGCGAGCCGCATGAGCTTCATCGCCGAGGGGCTGCTTGGCGGCCGCGCGACCCCCAAAATCGCCGCCAACGACAACTGAGGAGGTCATACCGGGATGCTGTTTCACCTCCTCTTTCCCCTGTCCGATCAGATCGGCGTCTTCAACCTGTTCCGCTACATCACCTTCAGGACCGGCGGCGCGATCGTCACCGCGCTGATCGTCAGCTTCATCGTCGGACCGGTCGTGATCAAATGGCTGCGCAAGCATCAACAGAATGGCCAGCCGATCCGCGCGGATGGGCCGGAGGAACACCTGCTGACCAAGCAGGGCACCCCCACCATGGGCGGCGTCATCATCCTCCTCGGCCTCGCCATCGGCACCCTTCTGTGGTCCGATCTCACGAACGGCTATGTCTGGGCGGTGTTGATCGTGACCCTCGGTTTCGGCGCCATCGGCGCCGTCGACGACTATCTGAAACTGGTCCGCCAGAGCCACCACGGCCTGCCCGCCAGGTTCAAGATCATCTCCCAGATCCTGGTCGCCGCGATCGCCACCCTGTGGATCATGGCGATCACCCGCGAGCCTTTGTCCACCAGCCTCGCCGTACCTTTCTTCAAGAACGTGCTGATCGACCTCGGTTGGGGGTTCCTGCCCTTCGCCATACTGGTGATGGTGGGGGCGTCGAACGCGGTCAATCTCACCGACGGCCTCGACGGGCTCGCCATCGGTCCGGTGATGATCGCTGCCGGGTGCTTCGTCCTCATCTCCTATCTCACCGGCAACGTCGTCTTCGCCAATTATCTGCAGATTCAACTGGTGCCGGGCGCCGGCGAACTCGCCATCTTCTGCGGCGCGCTGGTCGGCGCGGGGTTGGGGTTCCTCTGGTACAACGCCCCGCCCGCCATGGTGTTCATGGGCGACACCGGCTCGCTCTCGGTCGGCGGCGCCTTGGGCGCGATCAGCGTCATCACCAAACACGAACTGGTGCTCGTCATCATCGGCGGGCTGTTCGTGCTGGAGACCGTCTCGGTGATCGTCCAGGTCGTCTCCTTCAAGCTCACCGGCAAGCGTGTCTTCCGCATGGCGCCCTTGCACCATCACTTCGAGAAGAAGGGCTGGGCCGAACCGACCATCGTCATCCGCTTCTGGATCATCGCGTCGATACTGGCGCTCGCCGGGCTGGCGACCCTGAAGCTGAGGTAAGGAGCGAGAGGCCGCCATGATTCCCTTACCTAGCGCGTCGGGCTCGAAGATCGCCGTGCTCGGCCTCGGCCACTCGGGATTTGCCGCGGCGCGGGCGCTGGTCGCCAGCGGCGCCCGTGTGCTGGCGTGGGACGACGACGGGGACAAGCGCCAAGCGGCGGTGGCGGCCGAGGTGCCGATCGCCGATCTCTACGAAACCGATCTCTCCGCCGTCGCGACCCTCGTGCTCAGTCCCGGGATTCCCCACACCCATCCGAAACCCCATCCGGTCGCGGCGAAGGCGCGCGCCGGCGGGCTCGAGATCATCTGCGACATCGAGCTCATGGCGCGGGCCGAGACCGGCGCCCGGTTCATCGGCGTCACCGGCACCAACGGCAAGTCCACGGTCACGGCGCTGATCGGCCACATCTTCGAAGCCGCCGGCAAGAAGGCGGCGATCGGCGGCAATTTCGGGCCGCCGGTGCTGGCGCTCGATCCGCTCGGCGCCTCGGGCACCTATATCCTCGAACTCTCGTCGTATCAACTCGAGCTCATCGTCTCGGACATGTTCGACATCACGGTGTTGATCAACATCTCGCCCGACCACATCGACCGTCACGGCACCATGGATGGTTACGTCGCCGCCAAGCGCCGGGTCTTCGACCGCGGCCACGCCAACGCCATCGCCGTCATCGGCGTCGACGACGAGCACTGCCGGAAGATCCGCGCCCTCCTCGAAGCCCGGGACGATCGCAGGATCATCCCGATCTCGGCCGACGGTCCGGTGGCCGGCGGGGTCTATGTGCTTGACGGCGAACTCTATGACGACACCGAGGGGCGGGACGCGCGCATCGGGACGCTAACCACCGCCAAGGCGCTTCCCGGCGCCCACAATTGGCAGAACGCGGCCTGCGCTTTCGCCGTCGCCCGCGCCGTGGGAATCGGCACCGACCTCATCGCCGCCGCGCTTTCGAGCTTCCCCGGCCTGCCCCACCGCCAGGAGCTGGTCGGCACCGTCGATGGCGTCCGTTACGTCAACGACAGCAAGGCGACCAACGCCGCGGCCGCGGCCAAGGCGCTGGCGTGCTATCGGGACATCTATTGGATCGCCGGCGGCGAGCCCAAGGAAGGCGGCATCGCGTCGCTCGAGCCGCTTTTCCCCAGCATCGTCCATGCCTTCCTCATCGGCGAGGCGGCGGAGTCCTTCGCCCGATGCTTGGACGGCAAGGTCGCCTACACCATCGCCGGCGAGCTGGAAACCGCCCTCGACGGCGCCCGCCGGCTGGCCGCCAGCGAGGCCCGCGCCGACGCCGTCGTGCTGCTTTCCCCGGCCGCGGCGTCGTTCGACCAGTTCGCCAATTTCGGAGCCAGGGGCGACGCCTTCCGCCGCCTGGTGCTGGCGTTTTCCGGTGAGCCCGGGGCAACGGAGCGGCGCCAATGATCGGCTTCGCGCGCACCGACAACTCCGTCCTCAGCCGCTGGTGGTGGACGGTCGACCGCTGGACCCTGGCGGCTCTCGTAACGCTGATCTGTTTCGGCCTGATGTTGACCCTGGCGGCGTCACCGGCGGTGGCCGAGCGCCTCGGCCTCGAATCCTTGCATTTCGTACGCCGCCAGTTGGCCTTTCTGGGGCCTGCCTTGGCCACCATCGTCGCGGTCTCGTTGCTGAGCCCCCGCGACGTGCGCCGTCTCGGCACCATCGTCTTCGCCGTGGCGCTGGTACTGATGGCGCTGACCCTCGTCGCCGGCACCGAAATCAACGGCGCGAAGCGGTGGCTCGACATCCTCGGCCTGTCCCTGCAGCCCTCGGAGATCTTGAAGCCGGGCTTCGTCGTACTCGCCGCCTGGATGATCTCGGCCGGCCGGCTCCATGGCAATTTCCCCGGCTACCTGATCATCGCCGCGCTTTATCTCCTGGTCATGGCGTTGCTGCTGATGCAGCCCGACATGGGCATGGCCGGCGTCATCTCGGTGGTGCTGTTCGCGCAGTTCTTCCTTGCCGGGCCGCCGCTATTGTGGGTGGGGCTGGTCATCGTGCTGGGCCTGATGGCGCTGGTCGGGGCGTACTACGCCTTTCCCCACGTCGCCAGCCGCGTCGACAGTTTCCTCGACCCCAGCGCCGGCGACAGTTACCAGGTGAACACCGCGCTCGAGGCCTTCATGAACGGTGGCGTGCTGGGGCGCGGCCCCGGCGAAGGCACGATCAAGGAGATCCTTCCCGACGCCCACAGCGACTTCATATTCGCCGTCGCCGGCGAGGAACTCGGCCTCTTCGCCTGTCTCGTGATCGTGGCGTTGTTCGCCTTCGTGGTGCTGCGCGGATTTTCCCGCATGCTCCAGGAAAACAACCTGTTCGTCCTGCTCGCCGTCACCGGGCTGTTGGTCCAGTTCGGCTTGCAAACGGCGATCCACATGGCGACGACGCTGAAGCTGATGCCGACCAAGGGCATGACGCTGCCGTTGATCTCCTATGGCGGATCGTCGCTCTTCGGAATTGCGCTGGCCATGGGCATGGTGCTGGCCCTGACGCGGCGGCGTGTCGGCCCGAGAGGGGTGTGATGGCGGCCGAAATCGACACCCTGCGCGTCAACCCCATTATCCTGGTCGCCGGCGGCACCGGCGGGCACGTGTTTCCCGCCCAGGCCCTGGCCAGTGAGTTAAAGGGACGCGATTGCACCCTGGCGCTTTTCACCGACCGGCGCGGCGGCACCTGGAGCAATGAGCTCAAGGGGGTCGATTACCACCACATCCGCGCCGGCCAGGTCACGACCGGCAGTCTGATCGCCCGCGCGCGGGGGGGCCTGGCCTCGTTCTTCGGGCTGCTCAAGGCGCGCCGGCTGTTGCGCGAACTCAAGCCGAACATCGTCGTCGGCTTCGGCAGCTACGCCTCGGTTCCGGCGATGATAGCGGCGACCAGGCTCGGCATTCCCACCGTGATCCACGAACAGAATGCGCTGCTCGGGCGCGCCAATCGGATCCTCGCCCCCCACGTCAGCGCCATCGCCACCTCGTTCCCGGAGGTCGCCGGGATCGAGCCCGAGGACCAAGACAAGGTGCGCCTGACCGGCAATCCCGTGCGCCAGAGCATTCGGGCGCTGGCCGAAAAACCCTATCCGCCACTGACCGCGAGCGGGCCGATCCATCTCCTGGTGCTCGGCGGCAGTCAGGGGGCCACGGTGTTCAGCGAGGTGATCCCCGAGGCCCTCTCGCGGTTGACCAAGGAAATGCGGGCGCGCCTCAAGGTCAGCCAGCAATGCCGGCCGGAGGACATCGATAAGGTCCGGGATACCTACGACCGTCTCCGCCTCAAGGCCGAACTCGCCACCTTTTTCGACGATGTGCCCGAACGGATCAGCCAGGCCCATTGCGTGATCAGCCGTTCCGGCGCCTCGACCACGGCCGAACTGACGGTCGCCGGCAGACCGGCGATCCTGGTGCCCTACCCTCACGCCACCGGCGATCATCAGACCCTCAACGCCCGCGCCATCGAGGCCGCGGGCGCCGCCTTGGTGATGCCGGAATCGAATTTCACCGCCCAGACGCTTTCGGCCCGTCTCAAACTGCTGCTCAGCTATCCGATCGACCTCGGCCGCATGGCCGAGCGCGCCTCCAGAATCGGCCGGGTCAACGCGGCGGCGACGCTGGCTGATCTGGTCATTGCCATGTGCCCCATCAACGGCCGGGAGACGCCGGCGCCCAATCCGGGCCGGAGCGGAAGGGAGGCGGCGGCATGAGGGCACTGCCACTTTCCATCGGCACCATCCACTTCGTCGGTATCGGCGGCATCGGCATGAGCGGCATCGCCGAGATTCTCCATAATCTCGGCTATACGGTTCAGGGCAGCGACGTTGCCGAGAACGCCAATGTCAAACGCCTCGCCGAGATCGGTATTCCCGTCTCCATCGGCCATGACGCGAGCAATTTGGGCGACGCCCAGGTGGTGGTGGTCTCCTCCGCCATCAAAATGGACAACCCCGAGGTCATCGCCGCCAATGCCCGGCTCATCGCCGTCGTGCGCCGCGCCGAGATGCTGGCCGAGCTCATGCGGCTCAAATGGTCGATCGCGGTCGGCGGCACCCATGGCAAGACGACGACCACGTCCCTGGTCGCGGCGATGCTCGAGCTCGCCGGCCTCGACCCGACGGTGATCATCGGCGGCATCCTCAACGCCTATGGCTCGAACGCGCGGCTCGGCGCCGGCGACTGGATGGTGGTGGAAGCCGATGAATCGGACGGCACCTTCGTCAAGCTCAACGCCACCATCGCGGTGGTCACCAACATCGATCCCGAGCACCTGGATTTCTACGGTGATTTCGATGCCCTGCGCCAAGCCTTCGTATCCTTCACCGAGAACATCCCGTTCTACGGTTTCGCGGCGATGTGCATCGACCACCCCGAGGTCCAGGCGATGATCCCCCGGATCTCGGACCGCAAGATCGTGACCTACGGCCTGAGCGCCCAGGCGGACGTCCGCGCCGTCGATATCACCATCACCGAAGCCGGCACCGTGTTCGACGTCATCATCGCCGATCGGAACACCGACGCGGTCAGGACGCTGGAGCGGATCGAGCTGGCGATGCTCGGCGAGCACAATGTCCAGAACGCCCTGGCCGCCATCGCGGTGGCCAGCGAGATGGGGATCGAGGATGAGGTGCTGCGCCGGTCCCTGGCCGAGTTCTCCGGCATCAAGCGCCGCTTCACCAAGACCGGGGAGTTCGCCGGCATCACCGTGATCGACGATTACGGCCATCACCCGGTCGAGATCACGGCGGTGCTGAAGGCGTCGCGGGCGGCCTATGGCGGCAGCATCATCGCCGTCGTCCAGCCCCACCGTTACTCGAGGCTGGAGGCGCTGTTCGAGGATTTCTGCACCTGCTTCAACGACGCCGATACCGTCATCGTCGCCGATATCTACGCCGCCGGCGAGACGCCGATCGAGGGCGTCAGCCGGGACCGCCTGATCGAGGGCCTGCGCACCCACGGCCATCGCAACGTCGTCGCGCTGGATAATCCCGAAGCCCTGGCGCCCCTCGTCCTCGACATCGCCAAGCGCGGGGATCTGGTGCTTTGCCTCGGCGCCGGCTCCATCACCAACTGGGCCCAGGCCTTGCCCGGCGAGCTCGAGCGCCTCGCCGGCGAGGCGGGACATTCGGGCGCGAGGGCGCGGAAATGATGCCCGGGATCAAACCGAGCGACGCCCTGATCGACCGCCTGCCCGCGGTGCGCGGACGGTTGAGCGAGAACGCCGACCTCTCACGCATTACCTGGTTCAGGGTCGGCGGCGCCGCCGAGGTCATGTTCCGGCCGGTGGATTTGGACGATCTCGTCGGCTTCCTGGCGGCCAAACCGGCCGATGTGCCGGTGACGGTGATCGGCGTGGGGTCGAACATCATCGTCCGCGACGGCGGTATCGGCGGCGTCGTCATCCGATTGGGCCGGGGATTCGCCAACATCGGGATTTCCGGCACCGAGGTCACCGCCGGCGCCTCGGCGATGGATGTCAACGTCGCCATGGCGTGTCGCGATTCCGGCGTCGGCGGGCTCGAGTTCCTGTGCGGCATCCCCGGCACCATCGGCGGCGCGCTCGGCATGAACGCCGGCGCTTATGGCGCTGAGATGAAGGACGTGACGGTTTCGGCCACGGCGGTGGACCCGGGCGGCGAGGTCCACGAGATCGGCCACCGGGAGCTCGGATTTTCCTACCGCCACTCGGCGGTCCCGGAGGACTGGATCTTCACCGGCGCCGTGCTCAAGGGCGAACCCGGCGAGAAGCGGGACATCGCCCGGCGCATGAACGAGATCAAGCAGGCGCGGGGCGAGACCCAGCCGGTGCGCATGCGGACCGGCGGCTCCACCTTCGTCAATCCCTCGGTCCCGGAGGCCGAAGGCCGAAAGGCATGGCAGTTGGTCGAGGCCGCCGGCTGCCGGGGACTGCGGATCGGCGGCGCCATGGTGTCCGAACAGCACTGCAACTTCCTGATCAACACCGGCGACGCCACCGCCGCCGACATCGAGGCCCTCGGCGAAGAGGTCCGCCGCCGGGTTCACGAGGACACGGGTGTTCGCCTCGAGTGGGAAATCCGCCGCATCGGCCGGCCCGCCGGTGGCGGCCTCGAGAGGGTGGAGCCATGACCAAGCATGTCGCGGTGCTCTACGGCGGATGGTCGAGCGAACGCGAGGTCTCGCTGGTCAGCGGCCGGAACTGCGCCGAGGCGCTCGAGGGGTCGGGCTACGAGGTGACCTTGATCGACGTCGAGCACGACTTGACGGCACTTATCGCCGCCCTCGACCCGGCGCCGGACGTCGTCTTCAACGCGCTGCACGGGCGCCACGGCGAGGACGGCAAGATCCAGGGTCTGCTCGATATCCTGGAGATTCCCTATACCCATTCCGGCATGCTCGCCTCGGCGCTGGCGATGGACAAGCCGATGGCGAAGCGACTGTTCGCGACCGTCGCCATTCCCTGCCCCGACGGTCGCGTCGTGCGCCGCGAGGAGCTGGCGAACGGCCCGGTGATCGACCCGCCCTATGTGATCAAGCCGCCGAACGAGGGCTCGAGCGTCGGCGTGCGTATCGTCCTCGAAGGCGACAACCGCCCACCGCTCGACGATTGGCCGTTCGGCGATGCCGTGCTGGTCGAAAGCTACATCCCAGGCCGTGAATTGACTGTCGCGGTGATGGGCGACAGGGCGCTCGGCGTCACCGAACTGAAGACGCGCGAAGGTTTCTACGATTACGCCGCCAAGTACGAGGAGGGCCGCGCGACCCATCTATGCCCGGCGCCGGTTCCCGACGAGATCGCGGATTTGGCCATGGAGTATGCCCTGAAGGCCCACGAAACCCTGGGATGCCGCGGGGTCAGCCGCGCCGACTTGCGCTACGACGATACCGGCGGCCAACCCGGCGATTTGTACATGCTGGAGATCAATACCCAGCCCGGCATGACGCCGCTGTCCCTGGTGCCCGAAGTCGCCGCCCATGCCGGAATCGATTTCCCTCGGCTGGTTTCCTGGATCGTGGAGGACGCATCATGCCCCCGCTGAGGCCACCGATATCGAGACGCCGGCGGGACACCGGCCGCAAGATGAGACCCCGCTTGCTGGTGTCGCGCTGGCTGAGGGCGTCGCGCAAATTCGCCGGCGCCGGCCTTGCCCTTGGCATCTTGATCGGCGGTCCGGCCTGGATCTGGTACTCCGGCTGGGCCGAGAGGACCATCGAGCGGGTTTACCACCAGACCCTGGAGGCGACGGCGCGGGTGGGCTTCGCCGTCACCGACGTCCGCGCCAGCGGCCGCCGGGAGACCTCCCGCAAACAGGTGCTGGCGGCGTTGGACCTGCGCATCGGCCAGCCGATCTTCGCCTTCGATCCTTACCGGGCGAAGGCGGGACTGGAACGGCTGGCGTGGATCAAGACGGCGATCGTCGAACGGCGCCTGCCCGATACCGTACTGGTGTCGATCGTAGAGCGGACGCCGATGGCGCTGTGGCAGAGAAACGGCAAACTGGCGCTGATCGACCGCCAAGGCGTCGTCATCCAGAAACACGGCCTGGCGCGGTTCGCCGATCTTCCCGTCGTCGTCGGCGACGACGCGCCGGCCCTGACCCAGGATCTTCTCATCATCCTGCGCACGCAACCGAAGCTCTTTCGGCGCGTCGAGGCCATGGTCCGCGTCGGCGGGCGGCGTTGGGACCTGCGGATGAAAAACGGCATCAGCGTCCGCCTGCCCGAGCGGAACGTGGAACTGGCGTGGGCGCGGCTCGCCGAGGCGGAGCACCGCCAGAAGCTGTTCCGCCGCGACGTCATCTTGATCGATCTCCGGCTCGACGACCGGATGGTGGTGCGTATCGCGCCCGAGGCGATGCGCCGCCGCGTCGCCGGCAAGGATACCTAACGGATGGGTTCTCGCCGCCCCAGGCCGCGATGGCCCCGGCGGCGGCGCCCATCGGACGAGGATAAGGAGTGAGGAAGGTTTTGGCCCAAACGAAGAACGGACTGATCGCGGCGCTCGATGTCGGCAGCACCAAGGTGTGCTGCTTCATCGCGCGGGCGGATGAAGAGGGCAATCTGCGCATCATCGGCATTGGCCACCAGGTCTCGGACGGCGTGCGCGCCGGCGCCATCGTCGATATGGAGGCGGCGGAGACATCGATCATGAACACCGTCCATGCCACCGAGCAGATGGCCGGAGAGACCATTCACGACGTCATCGTCAACCTCTCCGCCGGCTTCCCCACGTCCCATACCCTCAACTTCGAGGTCGCCATCGCCGGCCATGAGATCAGCGCCGGCGATGTCCGGCGCGTCCTCGGTCAGGGCCGCGCCAAGTACGAAAACGGCGAACGGGAACTCGTCCACTGCATCCCGGTCGGCTACATGATCGACGGCAGCCGGGGGATCCGCGATCCCAGGGGCATGTACGGCGAGCGCTTCGGCGTCGACATGCTCATGATCACGGCGACCGCCGGCGCGGTACGCACCCTGACCACCTGCGTCGCCCGCTCCCATCTCGATGTCGCATCACTGGTGGTCTCGCCTTTCGCCGCCGGGCTCGCATGCCTGGTCGAGGACGAAATGAATCTGGGCGCCACCGTCATCGACATGGGCGGCGGCACCACCTCCCTGGCGGTATTCTACGACGGCAAGCTGATGCACGCCGACAGCGTGCCGATCGGCGGCAGCCACGTCACCAGCGATATCGCCCGTGGGCTCTCCACCCCGGTCGCCCACGCCGAGCGCATGAAGACCCTTTATGGCTCGGCCATGGCGTCGCCGTCGGACGAAAGGGAAACCATCGATGTGCCCCTGGTCGGCGAGGAGAACCGGTCGGAAGCCAACCATGTACCGCGCTCGATCCTGGTCAGCATCATCCGGCCGCGGATCGAGGAGATTTTCGAACTCATCCGTTCCCGCCTCGAAGCCAGCGGCTTCGACCGCGTGGCCGGCCGCCGCGTGGTGCTCACCGGCGGCGCCAGTCAACTCCAGGGCGTCGCCGAGTTGGCCCGCCAGGTACTGGACAAACAGGTGCGCCAGGGCCGGCCGCTGCGGATCAGCGGCCTCGCCGAGGCGACCGGCGGACCGGCCTTCGCGACCTGCGCCGGCCTTCTCAGTTACGCCATGAGGAATCGCGGCGGGATAGGCGCCGGGTCCCTCGATTTCCAGGGCCCCGGCGCGATGGAGGAGCCGGACGGCCGCTTCGGCCGTCTCGGCCTGTGGTTACGTGAGAATTTTTGAGCCAACCCCCGCGGCCCCCGGGAAAAAGCCATCGGGGCATAGGATTTTTTCACCCGCCGGTCCGGCAGCCGGCGAATTATGAGTATGATTATCGGAGGTTAACATGACGATCAATCTGAGCATGCCGAAGACGGAGCCCGATCTTAAGCCTCGTATCACCGTGGTCGGCGTCGGCGGCGCCGGCGGCAACGCGGTCAACAACATGATCAAATGCGATCTGGAGGGCGTCGAATTCATTGTCTCGAACACCGACGCCCAGGCGCTCGCCAATTCCGCCGCCGAGCGGACGATCCAGTTGGGCCGCAACATCACCCAGGGCCTCGGCGCCGGCTCGCGCCCCGACGTCGGCCGCGCCGCCGCCGAGGAAGCGATCGATGAGATCAACGAGCAGCTCCAGGGTTGCAACATGGTGTTCATCACCGCCGGCATGGGCGGTGGCACCGGAACCGGCGCCGCGCCGGTGATCGCCCGCGCCGCCCGCGAGCAGGGAATCCTCACCGTCGGCGTCGTGACCAAGCCGTTCCAGTTCGAAGGGCTCAGTCGCATGCGGATCAGCGAAGCCGGCCTCGATGAGTTGCAGCAATATGTCGATACGTTGATCATCATCCCCAACCAGAACCTGTTCAGGGTCGCCAACGAGAAGACGACCTTCGCCGAAGCCTTCAAGATGGCGGACGACGTGCTCTATTCCGGGGTCCGCGGCGTCACCGACCTCATGGTGATGCCGGGACTGATCAACCTCGATTTCGCCGACATCCGCCAGGTGATGTGCGAGATGGGTAAGGCGATGATGGGAACCGGTGAAGCCGAAGGCGAGAAACGCGCCCTCGATTCGGCCGAGGCCGCCATTTCCAACCCGCTGCTCGAGGACGTCTCGATGGCGGGCGCGCATGGCGTTCTCATCAACATCACCGGCGGTTTGGACATGACCCTGTTCGAGGTCGACGAGGCCGCCAACCGCATCCGCGACGAAGTCGATCCCAATGCCAACATCATCTTCGGTTCGACCTTCGATGAAACGTTGGAGGGCCGCATGCGGATCTCGGTGATCGCCACCGGCATCGACGCCGAGGCCAGGGCGGCGGTGCTCCCGCCGAAGAGGCTGAGCCTGGTGTCGGACAACATCCAGGCGGACGCCGGCGGCGGTGACACGGCACCGGCGGCGATGGCGGCGCCGGACGCCGGGGAACAATCGCCCCTGGCGATCCCCGATACCGCGCCGGCGGAAGCAAGCGTGGAATCTTCGCAAGAGGGTGCCGGCACCGGTGTCGAGGCGCCGGCGGATGACCAAGCCGAGCAACCCTCGCTCAGCGCGCAATGGGAAGCATCGGCGCCGGCATCCCTCGCCAAGAGCGGGTCCGGCGAGCCCGCCGGCGAACCCTTCATGCCGCCACCGCCGGTCGAGCCGGTGGCGGAGGCGTCAACGGCCGCCGAGCCTTTCGCCGCCGCCGCCATGGCGAACGGCGGTCCAGGGGGCGTCAAGGCCGGGCGCCGCGGTCCCTCCCTTTTCGAACGGGTCACCGGCACCGGCCGCGCCCGGCAGGCCAAGGTCCCGGTGACCGCGGCGGCGACCGCCGCCGCGGCTGCCATGACGGCGCCCACGACCGAGATCCCGCCGGCGCCCGAAACCGCGGCGGAAACCACCCCCGAGGCGGCCCAGCCCAAACTCGGCGAGTTGGACGCGGCGGAGAAAGGGACGGGGATCGGGGAAGACCTTCTCGACATTCCCGCGTTCCTCCGCCGCCAGGCCAACTGAGGAGGCGCGATTCGGCCGTAACTTTTTGTAACAATTAGTGATTTGAGTGCTCCGGGGGATGTTGCTAAACATTCCCCGGCGCGCAATTGGGACAATGGTTGCGTGTATTGGTTCGAGTACCGAGGAGCCTTGACGAAACACACCGCGGGTCGAGTTCGCGCATAAGTGTTTCGATGGGTTGAAGCAGGAGGCTATGGGGGACGTCATCCAGCAACGCACGCTGAAGAACGCGATCGGGTGTCGCGGCACCGGTCTGCACACCGGCGACAAGGTGGCGATGACCTTGCGTCCGGGCGAGCCCCATACCGGTATCGTGTTCATACGCACCGACATCCCGGGCGCCCAGGCGACGATCGCCGCGTCATGGAAGAATGTCAGCGATTCGCACCTGAGCACGACGCTCAAGAATGACCGGGGCACCGTCGTCGGGACGGTCGAGCACCTGTTGGCGGCGCTCGCCGGTTGCCGGATCGACAATGCCGTGATCGAAATCAACGGCCCGGAAGTGCCGATCATGGACGGCAGCGCCGCGCCGTTCGTCTTCCTGATCGAATGCGCCGGCATCACCGAGCAGGCGGCGGCGCGCCGCATGATCATGATCCACAAGCCGATTTCGGTCGACAAAAAGAATGGGCGGGTATCCTTGAACCCGGGCACCGGCTTCTCCATCGAGTTCGCCATCGATTTTCCAAACCCGATGGTCGCCCGGCAGGAATACTATTTCGCCCACGTCGACGGCGCCTTCAAGACCGACCTCGCCCGCGCCCGCACCTTCGGATTCGAGCACGAGGTCGTCGAGATGCGCACCGCCGGAATGCTGCGCGGCGGCTCTCTGGACAATGCCATCGTGGTCAGCGGCGAGACGGTGCTGAACGAGGGTGGTTTGCGCTATGGCGATGAGTTCGTGCGCCACAAGATTCTCGATTGCCTAGGTGATCTCTATCTCGCCGGGGCGCCGCTGTTGGGCCATGTCCAGGGTTTACGCTCGGGCCATAAGCTGAACCACCAGCTGTTGCGGGCGCTGTTCGCCGACGCCGACGCCTGGTCCTACGTCGACGCCAGATCGGACGACGGCTTCAACGGGGCCGGGCGGGCGCGACTGGTAAACGGCGTGGTGCTCAAGCCGCCGCCGATCGCCGCCACCGCCTGACCTTTCCCATAGTAGAGTCAAATTAGAGGACTATCCGTCCCATCGGACGGCGGGTTGTCGTATGGACGCGCCCTGGATCGCCGGGACCCGAAGATCCCACACGGTCTTGCGGCATCCGGCCCCGCCCATGCTATAGTGACGGCGTGAAATCGCAGGGCGTGGAGCGCAAGGATCGCGCTGGGCCCCGGGGCACTATCCGCCATGAGACAACCGCCGAGCGCCATTCGCCGTTACCTGATTGCCTTCGCCGCGGCCTTCGTCGTGACGGCGCTGACCGGCGCCTGCGAGGTGATTGGCCAGGGCCCGGAAGAGGCCCCGGAAGGTCCGCCGGAGAAGCTTTACAATATGGCGATGGACCTTCTGCTCGGCGACAACCCGGTGGCGGCGGCGGCGGTGTTCGACGAGGTCGACCGCCAGCACCCTTACTCGGTATGGGCCGACAAGGCGCAGATCATGGCCGCCTACGCACTCTACAAACGCAACAAATATGACGATGCGGTCGTCGCGCTGGAGCGGTTCATCCAACTCCACCCGGGAAGCCGTGACGCGCCCTACGCCTATTATCTCAAGGCGCTCTGCTATTACGAGCGGATCACCGACGTCGGCCGGGATCAGGATCTGACGCGCCGCGCCATGGCGGCGCTGGACGAGGTCGTGCGCCGCTATCCCAAGAGCAAATATGCCCGCGACGCCCGGCTCAAGAGGGATCTGACCAACGATCATCTCGCCGGCTCGGAGATGGGAATCGGCCGCTTCTATCTCAAGAAGAAACAGTATCTCGCGGCCATCAACCGTTTCCGCGGCGTCGTCGACAATTACCAGACCACCTCCCACGTGCCCGAAGCGCTGCACCGCCTGACCGAGGCCTATCTCGCGCTCGGCCTCAAGGACGAGGCACAGGCCACGGCGGCGGTGCTTGGCCACAACTTCCCCGGCAGCGATTGGTATGAGGACAGCTATGCGCTGATCACCGGGACCAGGACCGCCACCAAGAAGGAGGAGCGGTCATGGATCGGCCGGGCGTGGAATTCGGTATTCTGAACCCTCATGCTACGCAGTCTCTCGATCCGGGACATCGTCCTTATTGACCGTCTGGACTTCTCCTTCCGCAAGGGCCTGTGCGTTCTGACCGGCGAAACCGGGGCGGGGAAGTCGATCCTTCTCGACGCCTTGGGATTGACGCTGGGCGCCCGCGCCGTCACGGGGATGGTCCGTCACGGCGCGCGCCAGGCGGTGGTCGGCGCCGAGTTCGACATCGCCCGGAACCATCCGGCCCGCCGGTTGCTTGCCGAGCACGGCCTTGGCACGGAGGACCCTTTGATCCTGCGCCGGGTGATCTCGGGCGACGGAGGGTCGCGCGCCTTCGTCAACGACCAGCCGGTCAGCGCCGCGCTGTTGCGCGAGATCGGTGCGACACTGGTGGAAATCCAGGGCCAGCACGCCAGCCGGGAGCTGTTGAATCCGGGCATGCACGCACCGCTTCTCGATGCCTTCGGCGGACTGGAAGGGAATCTGGACACGGTCGGGAGCGCTCATCGCGGCTGGGTCAAGGCGGTGGAGGCGGAGGCGGAAGCCGAGGCGGCGCTCGAGGGCGCCCGCCGGGACGAGCAATATCTGCGCCATAACCTCGCCGAGCTCGAGGCCCTGGCGCCCGAGCCCGGCGAGGCGGCGCGCCTTGCCGAGGACCGCGCATTCCTGAGGAACGGCGCCAAGCTGGCCGAGGCCGTCGACGTCGCCTACCAGGAGCTTACCGCCGGAAGAAGCATCGAAGCGGCGCTCGGCGCCGCCCGACGGGCGATCGATGGTGAAGCGAATAACGCCGGCGGGCGCTTGGACGGGATCTCCGATTTCCTGGCCTCGGCGGCCATCGAAACGGCGGAAGCGGTGGCCAAGCTGGAAAGCGTGATGGCCGAGCTCGACTTCGACCCGAGGCGGCTGGAAGAGGTCGAGGAACGCCTATTCGCGCTTCAAGCGGCGGCGCGCAAATATGACACCGACGTCGATTCCCTCGCCCGGCTCGGCGACGACATCGCCGCCAAGCTCTCGGAATTGGATACCGGCGCCGATAACCTCGCCCGCCTCGCCCGGGGAAGGCGGGAAACGCGCAAAATCTACCTCGACGCCGCCAAGCATTTGCGCCGCCGGCGCATGGAGACGGCGCCGGTCTTCGACCGGGCGGTGGCGGCGGAGCTGGCGCCCCTGAAGCTGAAGCGGGCCCTGTTCCGCACCCGGATCGAGCCGCTTGCCGAGGCCGACTGGCGGGCGGCGGGAACGGAACGCGCGACCTTCGAGATTTCCACCATCCCCGATACCCCGCCGGGGCCCCTTGCCCGCATCGCCTCGGGCGGCGAACTCGCCCGCATCATGCTGGCGCTCAAGGTCGTGTTGTCGGGCCGCGGTTCGGTGCCGACGCTGGTGTTCGACGAAGTCGATTCAGGCATCGGCGGCGCCGTCGCCGCCGCCGTCGGCGAGCGCCTCGCGCGGCTCGGCTCGGACATGCAGGTCCTGGTCGTCACCCACTCGCCCCAGGTCGCCGCCCGCGGGGCGCATCACTGGCGGGTGCTGAAGCGCGATGAGGGCGCGCGGCTGGTGACCCAGGTCGACGAGCTGGACGCCACCGACCGGCGCGAGGAAATCGCCCGTATGCTCGCCGGCGCCAAGGTCACCGACGAGGCCCGCGCCGCCGCCGACCGCCTGCTGGCGGCGGGACGTTGACGCCGACGCCATGGCAACGGGAATTCCAGATAAGCCGGCCGATGACCTCACCCGAGATGAAGCGGCGGCCGAGCTCGAGCGCCTGGCGCGGGAGATCGGCGAGCACGACCGCCACTATCATACCGAGGACGCACCGGTCATATCGGATGCGGAATACGACGCGCTTTGGCGGCGCCATTCGGCCATCGAGGCCCGTTTCCCCGATCTCGCGCATCCCGACGGCCCGAGCCGGCGTGTCGGCGCGCCGGCGGCGGCCGGGTTCGCCAAGGTCTCCCATTCGAGGCCGATGCTATCGCTGGAGAACGCCTTCGGCGAAGACGATATCGTCGCCTTTTTCGACCGCGTCCGCCGCTTCCTCAACCTCGGCGCCGATGAGGCGATCGAAGCGGTGGGCGAACCCAAGATCGACGGTCTGTCGGTGGCGCTTCGTTATGAGAAGGGTAATTTCATCCTCGGCGCGACCAGGGGCGACGGCACCGTCGGCGAGGACATCACCCGCAATTTGCGCACCGTAACGGACCTGCCCAAGGTGCTGACGGGTCTATGCCCCGACATCCTCGAGATCCGCGGCGAGGTCTATATGCGCAAGGACGAGTTCGCCACCCTGAACCAGACCCGCGCCAAGGCCGGCGAAGCCGTCTTCGCCAACCCCCGCAACGCCGCCGCCGGCAGCCTGCGCCAACTCGATCCGTCGATCACCGCGACGCGGCCGCTGCATTTCTTCGCCTACGCGCTTGGCGAGACCAGCGGGCCGGTGGGCCGCACCCACTGGGAGTCCCTCGACCGTCTCAAATCCTGGGGACTGGCGGTCAACACCCACGCGCGGGTCTGCCGCGGCCCGACCGAGGCGATCGAACTTTATAACGAGATCAACCAAAGCCGGGGCGATCTCGCCTATGACATCGACGGCGTCGTCTTCAAGGTCAACCGCATCGACTGGCAGGACCGGCTCGGCACGGTGAGCCGGGCGCCGCGGTGGGCCGTCGCCTACAAGTTCGAGGCCGCCCGCGCCGAGACGGTGCTCAAGAAGATCACCATCCAGGTGGGACGCACCGGCACGCTGACGCCGGTCGCCGAGCTCGAGCCCGTCACCGTCGGCGGCGTCGTGGTCTCGCGCGCGACCCTGCATAACGAGGATGAGATCGCGCGCAAGGACATCCGCGAGGGCGATCGCGTGCTGATCCAGCGCGCCGGCGACGTCATCCCCCAGGTGATCTCGGTGATCGAGGGGAAGGCCGGCGAGCGGGCGAACCCCTACGTCTTTCCCGAGCGCTGCCCGGTGTGCGACAGCCGCGCCGTGCGCGACGAAGGCGAGGTGGCCAGGCGATGCACCGGCGGCCTGGTCTGTCCGGCGCAGGCGGTCGAGCGGCTCAGGCATTTCGTCTCGCGCGACGCCTTCGACATCGAGGGGTTGGGCACAAGGCACATCCTGGCGATGTGGGAGGACGGCCTGATCGCTCGGCCCGGCGACATCTTCCGCTTGGGCGGGGAGTCCCAAAATCTCCTGGAGAGGGAGGGCTGGGGGGAGAGATCGGCCGAGAACCTGTTGGCCGCCATCGAGGAGCGGCGCCAAATCCCGCTTGGGCGCTTCATCTATGCGCTTGGCATCCGCCAGGTGGGCCAATCGACGTCCCGGCTGCTGGCCAAGCACTATGTCTCGCTCGATGATTGGCGCCATGCCATGACCGAGGCCCAGGACGCGGACAGCGACGCCTACGCCAGCCTGGTCGCCATCGACGGCATCGGACCGTCCGTCGCCGCCGATATCCTCGGTTTCTTCGCCGAGGAGCACAATCGCCAGGTGCTCGACGATCTTGCCGGCGAGGTGAACATCACCGAATTCGAGGGCGCCCGGGACACCGATTCGCCGATCGCCGGCAAGACCATCGTCTTCACCGGCACGCTGGTGTCGATGACGCGGGGCGAGGCCAAGGCCAGGGCGGAGACTCTCGGCGCCAAGGTGACGGGATCGGTGTCGGCCCAGACCGATTACGTCGTCATCGGCGCCGACGCCGGGTCGAAGGCGGACAAGGCGAGATCGTTGGGCGTCGAGGTCCTGAGCGAGGACGAGTGGACCCGGATGACCGGCGGGGGATGAATGCGATGATGACCGACGCGCCAGAGAAGGACCGCGCTCCCGGCGTCTACGCCCGGGGCGCCGACGGCCGGGAGCGGCTCGTTCACCTTTACCAGGGCGGGCATTATAACCTCGGCGACATCGCCGAGATTTTCCGCCTCGGCACGCCCGGGGACGGCGAAATCGAAGGCGAAACGGTGCTGGTCCTGAACCGCAAGGATCTCCGTACGCTCAAGACCATGGCCGACGCTTACAGCTTCGACTACGAGGAGCCGTTCATCGAAATGTGCCTGGAGATGCACCGCTTCGCCCTCGAGGTCCCCGGCGAGACCGTGCGATTCACGGCCAATTTTACGGGTAAGTTGGATTAACCCACCGGCCGGGTGGCGGCGGCGAGCCAGGCCAGGGTCTCGGCGTCAAGGGAGGGCGACAGCACCTCGCGCACGCGGCGGTGATAGGCGTCGAGCCAGGCGATCTCTTCGGCGCCCAGCAGATCGACCTCGACCAGCGCCAGATCGATCGGCGCCCAGGTCAGGGTCTCGAACTCGAGCATCCGGCGCTCTTCCCCGGGGTTCGCATCGCTCGTCCTGACGGTCACCAGGCTCTCGATGCGGATGCCATAGGCGCCCTGCTTGTAATAGCCGGGCTCGTTCGAGATCACCATGCCGGGCATCAGCGCCACCGTGTTGGGGCCCTTGGCGATGCGCTGGGGACCTTCATGGACGCCGAGATAGGCGCCGACCCCATGACCGGTGCCATGATCGTAGTCCAGCCCCGCCCGCCACAGGGCCTGGCGCGCCAAGGTATCGAGCTGGGAGCCGGACGTGCCCTTGGGGAACCGGGCGCTAGCCAGGGCGATATGGCCCTTGAGCACGCGGGTGAAGTTGGCGCGCTGCTCAAGGCTTGGGCGGGCGCCGCCGTCAGCGATGAACAGCGTCCGGGTCACGTCGGTGGTGCCATCCAGATACTGGGCGCCGGAATCGAGGAGATACATGCTGGCGGGCTCGATCAATCGGTTGGTCTTGGCGCTCGGCTGGTAATGGACGATGGCGCCGTTCGGTCCGGCGGCGGAAATGGTGGGGAAGCTCAGGCCCCGGAAATGGTCGTTCTCGCGCCGGAAAACCTCGAGCCGATCGGCCGCCGCGATCTCGCTCAACGACCCTTTCGGCGCCTCGGCCGAAAGCCAGGCGAGGAACCGCACCAGCGCCGCGCCGTCGCGCAAATGCGCGGCGCGGATGCCGTCGAGCTCGACCGGGTTCTTGCACGCCTTCGGCAGGGCGCACGGATCGTCGGCCTTGACGATGTTGGCGCCGGCGGCCTCGAGCCGGTCGAACACCCATGCCGGCGCCGTGGCGGGATCGGCCCGCACCTTGCGTGCCTCGCCGCCGAGCGCGTCCAGGGCGGGCCCGAACCGGTCCATATCCTCGATCCGCACCTCATCGGTAAGATGGGCGTCAAGACCGAGGGTGATCTTGCGCCGGTCGAGGAACAGCGCCACATGGGCGTCGGCGCCGAGGATCGCGAAGGCCAGCGGCAGCGGCGCGTAGGCGACATCGCCACCGCGTATATTGAGAAGCCAGGCGATGGAGGCGGGCAGCGTCAGCACCGCGGCATCGACCCCGTCGGCCATCAGTTGGCCGGCGATCTCGGTGCGCTTCTCGGCCGAGCCCTTGCCGGCGAACGCGTCGGGCTGGGCGACGATGGGCGCGATCGGCGCCGGCGGCTGGCGCGACCAGACGGCATCGATCGGATTGTCCTCGCAGGCGACCAATTCACCACCCGCCTTCTCGCAGCCGGCGCCGAGGCGGCTCAATTGGTCGGGCGTGTGCAGCCACGGATCGAAACCCACCTTCTGGCCGGGCGCGAGGTTCGCCCCTATCCAATCGGCGGCGGGCCGCTCGGTCGAATGAAGGGTGAGGAATAGCGATGAATCGACCTCGGCCTTGGCCTGCAGGGTGTAGCGCCCATCGGTGAAGAGCGCGGCGATCTCGGGCAGGACCACGGCCATCCCGGCGGTGCCGGTGAAGCCGGCGAGCCAAGGCAGCCGCCGGGCCCGGAGCGGCACGTACTCGCCGCGATGCTCGTCGCTTCTGGGCACGATGAAGCCGTCGATCCCCCGGCGCCTCAACTCCTGGCGCAGGTCGGCCAGACGCCGGTCCGGCGGCGTCTCGTCGTCGGCGATGCCGTCGCCGGCCGCCGTCGCCAATTCCGCCTTGAGCGCCGCCAACCGCTCTTTCAGCGCCGGGCCCGGGCCGGCCACCACCAGCTCCATCCAGGCGTCGGGGTCGGTCCCCTCGGGCGCGGCGAGGACGCCAATGATGAGCGCGCGCAGGGCCTCCGGCCCGGCGTCCGGCTGCCTGAGACGCCCCCTCGCCGCCGCCAGCAGGCGTTCGATCGTCTCCTCGCCTTGATCCGTTAAGTCGTCAACCGGCACCGGCCCATCCTTTGCCGCCAAACCCGAATGCCTCCCCCCTTTAGCCCGGATTTCTCACCATGGACAGGCGCGTCATCGCGTCGGGCGGCGTCCGGTCCACCAGGAGAAGGCCCGGGAGCGTAGCCTGGGCTACGGTCAAGGCCTTCGACGCCGTGGGCGGCCCGTGCCGTGCGCGACCCGAAGGGCGGTGGCTATCGCACGACAGGCGTCGTCGAAGCGCTTGCCCGATGTGCTGACATCGCGCCGCGCGCTTCTCCTGGCCTGTCGTGCGATAGCCACCGTGCCGCACCTGTCCATGGTGAGAAGTCCGGGCAAGTGCCCACTTTCATAGGAGGGGGCGCCGCGCGAGGCAAGCGCTAACCGCCCGAGCTTCTTTTCACCCTCCCATGGAAGCAAGTACCCGGGACGAGGCGAGGAAAGCCATGCAAAATCCTCGGGCCTGGGGCGCAAAAAAGCCGCTGGTAACGGCGGGGCGATTCATTAGTTTTCTAAGCAGCAGCGCGGCCCTCGCGAGGTTCTCGCGAACCGCCCATCCGATCTACCAAGGAGTAAAAATATGGCGAAAAAGACCACGCCCGGTACGGGGCCCGAGCAGGTGCCTCTCGACAAGGGCTCCCAGGTCGTGAGCGACATACTCTATTTCTTCGGCCACCAGTTGCCGGGGATGTTCTCGCAGGGCATGGAAAGCAAGGAGCTTTTCGAGGGACTGTCCCGGCTCGACGATGCGGCGCTGGAGAAGCTCGGCATCCCGCGTTCGGAAATTCCGGCATATGTCGCCCGCAAGATGGATATCTTCCCCGCCAGGGGCCCCAAGACGGCGAGCGAAATCCAGCACTAGGCTTGGGCCCGGGCGCGGCCCATTGCGTTCACCCATCACCTGACCAAAAAAGCGGCGGTTCGATAACGAGCCGCCGGTACCGCATGACCACGGGCCTTCGCAATTAAGGTGACACCATACTTAATTCCATAGTTGCCAAATTACCGAGACGGGGAATTAAGTATGGTGTCACTTTAATTCGCTGAAACCGATGCGGATTTCTGGGCCAACGCCGAGTTGATAGAGCCGGACAGAACCCAGCATGTGACCTTGCGGATCAAAAAATCCGTGCTCGATCATTTTAAGGCCGGGGGTAAGAAGGGCTACCAAACCCGCATTAATGCGGTGCTGGAATCCTATTGTGCGAGCACAGGAAAAAAAACCGCGATGACTACCAGGGCCGGTGAAACACCATGCCTTGCCTTCCTCCATGTTCTGTGTTAAAATGTGTACATTAGCACATACTGAGGATTTGACGACATGGCCAGCACGACCTTGACCGTCCGGCTAGCACCGGAACTCAAGGATCGCCTTGGCAAACTTGCCGAGCGGACCCGCCGTACCAAGTCATTCCTCGCCGGGGAAGCCATTGCCGGTTATGTCGAGCGCGAACTGGAAATCGTCTCGGGTATCGAGCGCGGCCTGGACGATATGAAGGCCGGACGCGTCGTTTCCCACGAAGACGTTATGGCCGACATTGACGCCACGATCAAAAAAGCAAAAACAAAGCGACCGAAGCGGTGAGGCCTGTTGTCTGGTCAAGGCACGCCCACAATGATTTTCGCGGCATCATCGGCACTATCGCGCGGGACGATCCCACCGCCGCCGACAACGTAGCCAACCGTATCGATCAAACCATTCAAGCTCTCGCCGCCACGCCGACAGGCCGCAAAGGCCGGGTGTCCGGCAGCTATGAAAAAGTGGTGCGCGGTATGCCCTACATCATCGCCTACGCCCTAGGCGATGAACCCAAGGGCCATGAGACCGTCACGATCCTGCGCGTCATTCACGGCGCGCGGGACTGGCGCGAAGAAAGCTGGCCAGCGTAACCGGCTCCGGTGAAGCACTATTGGTAATTCTGTCTCGAACCCGCCGCCCCTTGCCGAGCAGGGCTAATGGGAGCGTCGGTGCGATGAAGAGCCATGGGAAAATGGCTTAGGGATTAAAATTTGCCATTCCATACCATATATGATATATTTCCTAGGTAATCACATGGACTGTAGAAACGTTAAACCGCACGGTAGATCAAGAACTTGCGGCGCTTCCCGCCGATTTTCGCGCCCGGTGCTCCCGCATTGCCGAACTCATTGAAGCCGTCGGGTTGCCCCACGTCGGAGAGCCGCATGCAAAGCATATCCAGGGCCGACTTTGGGAAATCCGCCTGAAAGGAAAATCAGGTATCGCCCGTGCCCTTTAGGTCACCGCCAGCCCCGAGCGCCTCGTCGTTCTTCGTGTCTTTACCAGGAAGACGCGGAAGATTCCTAACCGCGAAATCCGGCTGGCGCTACGACGAGCGAAGGAGCTTGAACAATGACCAAGGTAAAAGACCTGCACGAAAAATGGATGGAAGAGCCGGGCTACAAATCCGCCTATGATGCCCTGGACGACGAATTTCAGTTGGCGAAAACCCTCATCGAGGCCCGCAAGCAGGCAGGACTTTCACAAGACCAGTTGGCCCGCCGGATGAAGACTTCCCAATCCTACGTTGCCCGCATCGAAAGCGGGCAGGTGCGCCCGTCCACCAAGGCCCTTGAGCGCTTTGCCCGCGCCACCGGCACACGCCTCAAAATCACTTTCGAGCCCGCCGAAGCCCGCTGAAACGCTATGGGTAATTCTGTCTCGAACACGCCGCCAGGACGGCGCGGACCCCGTGCATGGTCCTGGCCTATACGGGATAAATCGCCTCAGCGGCCGAGGGTCAGGGTCGTCCAGTCGCCGAGCCGGTGCCGCCGGATGAGCCGGGCGCCCTGGGCCCGGTAGGCGGCGATCAGGGCGGCCTGGTCCGAATGAAGAAGACCGGAGAGGATGGCGACGCCGCCCTTTCGCAGCGCGCCCACCAGATCGGGCGCCAGGCGGACAAGCGGCCGGGCGAGGATATTGGCGACGATCAGATCGAACGGCGCCCGGCGGCGGATTTCCCGGCCCGAGAAACCGTCCCCTGGCGCCACCCGGACGAGGGCGCCGAGACCGTTGGACCGGGCGTTCGCCGCCGCCGTCCTGACCGCCCAATCGTCGATATCGACGGCCAGGACCGGGCGCTTCATCGCCCGGGCGATGGCCAACGCCAGGATGCCGGAGCCGCAGCCGAGATCGAGTGAATTGAGGAACCGCCGCCGCTTGGCAAGCCTGTCGATGGCGATGAGGCAGCCCCGCGTGGTCTCGTGGGTCCCCGACCCGAAGGCGGGGCCGGCCTCGAGCTCGATCGTCAGCGCGCCCGGCGGCTTGATGCCCTCATAGCCGGCGCCATGGATGAAGAACCGCCCGGCGGTAATGGGGGGAAAGCGGCGGCGGTTGTCCGCCAGCCAGCCGTCCGCCGGCACCCTTTCGATGCGCGCCCTTGGCGGCTCGATCCCCTGAGCGGCGCCGGTCGTCGCCAGCATGAGGTCGAGCGCCGACGCATCGGGCTCCCCGGCGCCGATCGCCGTAAGACGGCGTGCGCCCTTGCCATCGGTCTCGAAGCACGAGATCGAATCGCCGAAGGGGGCGACGGCGTCGGCGAACGCCGCCGCCGCGCCTTCGGGCACGGTGAACGATATGCGCCAGAGCTTCCCGTCCCCCGCCGTCATGTCCCACTCCACCCGTCCCGGCGCCCTTCGAAACAGAATTCGTCGCCGCCGACGAGACCGGCCAAGGCGGCGTCATCTTCGCCGGTTTCAGGCCGGCCCCGATCTCAGGCCGGTTTTACGAAACTGTCGATGACCTTCTTGATGCCGGCCTTCTCGAATATGATCTCGAGCTTGTTGAGATCGACCGCCAGGATGCGGCCGTAGCCGAACTTCTGGTGGAACACCCGGTCGCCGACGCCAACGATACCCGCGCCCCTTCGTTTCGCCGCCTCGAATCTGCGCGCATCGGCATCGATCGCAGGTCCCGGACGCGCGCGGGAGCGGAGGTTGGCGAAGGCCATGCCCATCTCCGAGAGACCGGCGTCGGGGCCCCCTTGCCGCCCGGCGCCGCGCCCGGTGTAAAGGCCGGGGCTGGTCATGTGCTCGACATGGTCCGGCGGCAACTCGTCGATGAAGCGCGACGGGATGGCGCTCACCCACTGATTGAACAGGCGCCGGTTGGCGGCAAAGGAGATGCGGACCCGCTTGCGCGCCCGGGTGATGCCGACATAGGCGAGCCTGCGTTCCTCCTCGAGCCCGGCGTGGCCCGATTGATCGAGCGCCCTTGTATGGGGAAACAACCCCTCCTCCCATCCCGGCAGGAACACGGTGTCGAACTCCAGCCCCTTGCCGGAATGGAGCGTCATCACATTGACGAGATCGCCGCCGGCGGCCCGGTCGTGGTCCATCACCAGGCTCACATGTTCGAGGAATTCCCCCACCGTTTCGAAATCCTCGAGCGCGGCGACGAACTCCTTGAGGTTATCGAGCCGGCCGGGCGCGTCGGCCGATTTGCCGTTCCGCCACATCCCGGTGTAGCCCGACTCGTCGAGCACCCCCTTGGCCAGGGCCGAAGGCGTCATGGTCTGGGCCTGGGCGCGCCAGCGGTCGAAGTCGTCGAGCAGCCGGGAAAGCGATCCACGCGCCCTCGGCGCGATCTCGTCGGTCTCGACCAGGCGCCCGGCGGCAGTGGTCAAGGCGATGCCCTCGGCCCGCGCCAGGCGGTAGATCGTCTGTAGGCTCGCCTTGCCGATGCCCCGTCTCGGCACGTTGACGATGCGCTCGAACGCGAGGTCGTCGTCGGGCTGGGCGAGGACGCGCAAGTAGGCGACGGCGTCGCGGATCTCGTGGCGCTCGTAGAACCTGAGACCGCCGATCACCCGGTAGGGAATGCCCAGGAGGATGAAGCGTTCCTCGAACTCGCGGGTCTGGGCGCCGGCGCGCACCAAAATGGCCATATCGTCGAGCCGGCATCCCTGGCGCTGCAAGGCCTCGATCTCGTCGGCCACCATCCGCGCTTCCTCGGCGCCGTCCCACACCCCGCCGACGACGACCTTGTCGCCGTCCTCGCCCTCGGTCCAAAGGGTCTTGCCGAGCCGGCCTTCATTGTGGGCGATCAGGCCCGAGGCGGCGGCGAGGATATGCGGCGTCGAACGGTAGTTGCGCTCCAGGCGGACGATCCGGGCGCCGGCGAAGTCCTTCTCGAAGCGCAGGATGTTGCCGACCTCGGCGCCCCGCCAGCCATAGATCGACTGGTCGTCGTCGCCGACGCAGCAGATGTTGCCGCCGCCCTGGGCGAGCAGGCGCAACCACAGATACTGGGCGACGTTGCTGTCCTGGTACTCATCGACGAGGATATATTTGAAGCGCCGCTGGTAGTCCGCCAGCACCTCCGGATTCCGGGTGAACAGCGTGAGGGAGTGGAGCAGCAGATCGCCGAAGTCCGCCGCGTTCAGGGTGCGAAGCCGTTCCTGGTATTGCCCGTAGAGCTCCAGCGCCCGGCCATTGGCGAACTCGGACGCGGCGGAGGCCGGCACCTTGGCGGGCGCCAGCCCCTTGTCCTTCCAGCGCTGGATCACCGTCACCAGGGCGCGGGCCGGCCACTTCTTCTCGTCGATATTCGCCGCCTCGAGGACCTGCTTGGCGAGCCTGATCTGGTCGTCGGTATCGAGGATGGTGAAGCTCGGCTTGAGGCCGACGAGCTCGGCGTGGCGGCGCAGGATGCGCGCGCAGATGGCGTGAAAAGTGCCGAGCCACAGGCCCTGGGCGGAGGCGCCGACCAGCCCCTCGACCCGCTCGAACATCTCCCGCGCCGCCTTGTTGGTGAAGGTGACGGCAAGGATCTGGCCGGGAAACGCCCGCCCGGTGGCGAGGATATGGGCGAGGCGGGTGATCAGCACCCGGGTCTTGCCGGTGCCGGCGCCGGCGAGGACCAGAACCGGCCCATCGAGCGCCTCCACCGCCACGCGCTGCTCCTCGTTCAGCGCCTGGAGGTAGGGAGTACCGCTTAGCGCCCCGGCGCGCACCGGCGCCGAATTATCGGGTTCGGGGGATTCGGACATACCACATTCCAGAGGCTTATTATAACACGTCCCTCGCCCGGTTCCATGGCCGAGAAGCGGATCGGCGGGATCATCTTCCAATTCCGCGTCGCATCGAAATGCGAAATCGTGTAAGCTTCCCCATCGCGCCATCGTGGGAGGGTTCCGTGTCCGGCGTTTCCAAAACTGTTTCGATCGCCCTTGCAGGTTTGACCCGGCTTCGCCTGGCCATCGCTTCGCTGTCGATGATGGCGGCGATGGTCGCGCTTGCGCCGCCGGCCCTGGCGGCGAAAGACGCCGGCGAGATGACCGTGGATAAGCTGCTTCAGGCGGTGGTCAAGGTGCACACCAGGGTGCCGGCCCAAGCCCGCACGGCGAGGGGCCTCGGCACCGAGCGCGAGGGCTCCGGCGTCATCATCGCCAAGGACGGCCTTATCGTCACCATCGGTTATCTGATCTTGGAGGCCACCGAGATCGATGTCGTCGATCACCGGGGGCGGACCCGGCCGGCGGAGTTCGTCGGTTACGACCACGATTCGGGCTTCGGCCTGATCCGCATGCGCGGCGCGGCCGATGTCGAACCCCTCGAATTCGGCGATTCGTCCAAGCTCACCGAACGCCAGCCGGTGATGGTGGCGAGCTTCGCCGGCGCCAAGGACGCCATCCCCGCGGTGGTGGTCTCCCGGCGCGAGTTCGCCGGCTATTGGGAATACCTGCTGGACAACGCCATCTTCACCTCGCCGCCCCATTACAACTGGGGCGGCGCGGCCCTGATCGGCGCCGACGGGCGGTTGCTCGGCATCGGCTCGCTGATCGTCGGCGACGCGGTGGAGGGGCAGCAGGTGCCCGGCAACATGTTCGTGCCGATCGACCTCCTCAAGCCGATCATGGGGGACCTGTTAGCCAAGGGACGCGCCGCCAAACTGCCGAAGCCCTGGCTCGGCATGCACACCGAGGAGATCAGGGGAAGGGTGTTCGTCACCCGGGTCACCGCCGCCGGTCCGGCGCAGAAGGCCGGCATCGAGCCCGGCGACATCGTCATCGGCATCGGCGATGCCGGCGTCAGCTCGATGGCCGATCTCTACCGCAAGATGTGGGCGCTGGGAACGGCCGGGGTCGAGGTGCCGCTCAAGATCCTTCACGGCACCGATGTTCAGGAACGCGTCGTCCACTCCGCCGACCGCTACCAGTTCCTGAAATTGCGGCCGAGTTACTGATTCCGCCGCGGCGGTTTGACCCGCCCTTGCCGCCGCCTACCTGGCGCCGCGCCTGGCACGGCGTAAATCATTGAAAATAAGTCTCATTCACGTCCCGCCCGCCTTGATTTTTGCCGCCAATTCCGGCATTATGGAACCATTCCTGGGAGGGTCCCGAAAGGGGCTGAAAAGGGCCTGAAAGGTCGCGTTTTTTAACGCCTTAGATGGCGGAAAACCCTCCAGCCCCGGGGCGGGCGGCAGGCCGGGCCCCGGGATAAAGATAAACGAGGTGGAGCGCCGTTCGACCCCCCGGCCGGCGACCCGCCTTTACAGGGAGAGAGTCATGAGGAAGTTTTTCCTAATACCGCTACTCGCGTTCGCGGCCATGCTGCTGCTGGCGCCGAGTTTCATCAATGACGCGGTCGCCGACAGCGGCATCGTCATCAAGCCCAACGGGGCGAAAAAGTTCGCCGTGATGCCCGCTGGGGCAACCAATCCCGAAGGAATTACGATCACCTCCAACGGCGATGTCGTTGTCGGTACTTTCGGAGCTGCGGTCAGCCTCGTCAGATTTGACAGCGCAGGCAATCTGATTGCCACGGCCACGATTAGCGGCGGGCCTCTGCTGGGCATTGCCTATAATCCTGCTGACGACAAGGTTTATATCTGCGCTGCTGGCGACCTCAGTGGGAATCCTCCTTCCAGGATTCGCCGCATCGACGCCGACTTTACCGATGGCTCGAGCGTCGTGGATGTCGCCGAAGTTCCGTTTATCGGGGCGCCGGGCGATCGGACAGTGGGCAATCCCGACGGTAGTTCGGACACGATCGAGTTCGGTAATTTTGCCCGGGCGCCCAACGACCTGACGTTTGACGGTGCCGACCTCTATTATTCGGACTCCTTCCAGGGCGCCGTGTTCAGGATTAACGACGCGGCGGCTTGCCCCGGCGTGTGTTCGACCGACACCATCTCCCATGATCCGCTTTTGGCGACGGCGGGCTTCCCAGCCTTCGGCGCCAACGGCGTTGCCATCAGGGGCGACACCCTGTTCGTCGCCAACACCGGCGATGACACGGTCCTCAAGATCGACTTGACGGACACGCCTTTCCCGATCACACCTACAGTCCTGGCCCAGAGCATCAACGGCGCCGACGGCATCATTTACGACAGCAATAACGATCTGCTGTGGGTGGCGGCCAACCAGGCCGATCAGGTGGTGGCCATCGACCCAGACACCGGCCGCGTGGTCGCCGAGATCGGCGAGTTCCTGGGGATTAATCCGGACGGTTCGGCCCGCGGGCTTTTATTCCCCGCCAGCCTGGTCGAAGCGGCCAACGGAAAGATCCTGGTCACCAACCTGGCGGCCGCATTGATCGGAGACGGCTCGGAACCGGAAGGAGACGTCACCACCTACACCGTGTCCTTCATCAACATTCCCGAGTTCGACGACTAAGCAACAACAATCCTGTACGAACCGGGGACGGCCGGGGCCTCATCGCCCCGGCCGTTTTCATGTCCGCGCCGGCATGCGCCTTACCTTGCGCGCGCGACCGATGCACCACCCCTCTGTCGTGGCGTCATCATCATCTGTTGCATTGACGGCGGCCTGTTCCTGCATTACAGGATGGCTCCAGGGAGGGGCCCGATTGGGGCGGAAACCCGCCTGAAAGGCCGCTATTTAATGCCGCCCGAGGTTGAAGAACCGCTCCGGCGGCACCCCTTGCCGAGGGCGGCAACGGGCGATCCATTGCGAAATCAGCCCCGGTTATCGAATTTCATGGTATAGTCATTCAGTTAGGAGTGACGCCATGGCGACGAAGA
>JADFJG010000094.1 GCA_022566265.1 Pseudomonadota bacterium
CGACGAGGAGCGCGCAGGCATCGGCCGGGATGACTTCCTCGACGCCATGACCGCCCAGAACATCGGCGTCGGAGTCCATTATCTGAGTATTCCCGAACACCCGTATTACCGGCAGCGCTTCGGCTGGCGGGCGGAGGACACCCCCCATGCCATGGGGATCGGCCGCCAGACGGTGAGCCTGCCGCTTTCGGCGAAACTGACGGATGAGGATGTGGGGGATGTGATCGATGCGGTGAGAAGCAGGCTTGCATAATATTATGAGCTTGAAAACAACTCAAATCTATCAGTGATAATATATGCTCACTAGTTCCGAATCAGTAGCAGATATAGCTATAAGTTTGATAAAACGATGCCCTGCTTGAACTCGAGAAGTGGCGCGCGATTTGGAGGCAGTGCGATTACGATACCTGAGTTCATTCGAGGGATAAATTGATCTAGCCGTTAGAGGGAACCGCTACTCATCGGCTGGATCAGCGATCTCCTAAGTACCGACCGTCACTTGTTCTATCTTAATGGCCAACGGAAATAAGCTAACAATGGAATCTCGACTGGTATGAACATTTTATATCGCATGAGACGAATTTTGAGACGGGTTAGGTCGTACGTCCTACCCTGGATTCCTTACATCGAATGTGAAAGGGCTGTAATTGGCAAAGGGGTAGTTTTTGGACGCGGAGTTTTAGTCAGATGCGACGATCTTTATATTGGTGATGGATGCATAATCGGGGATAACGTCATCATCGAGGCATCGCAATTCTCAATTGGAGATTTTGGCACCATCGGTCGGTCATGTCTATTTCCGGGTCCTGGAAAGATCCAGATCGGACACAATTTTTGGCTTGGTCGTGATTGTATCGTTGACTCACAAGGTGGCACCAGTATTGGCAATAATGTTGGAATAGGTGCCGGAAGTCAACTTTGGACGCACATGAAATACGGTTCGTTACTGGATGGGTGCCGATTTCATACGACGAAACCACTTAACGTGTCAGATAATGTATGGCTAGTCGGACACGTCCTTTGTTCTCCTGTAAATATCGGCCCTCGGAGTATAATAATGTTCGGTTCTCTTGTAACCAAGGAGATCATGGCGGACACAGTTGTCGCCGGCGTTCCCACCCAAGATGTTACCTCAAAATTTGGCCGACCTTTTGACCCCCTGCTACCACAAGAACGAAAGGAACTGCTTCTCGATCATATAAATCGCGCATGCGAGGCCGATCATGTATTGAGGGAAAATCGCAGCAAATTCTCGTTAGTACAGAATGAGTCAACAAGGGAGGATTGGTCGGATAAGGTTGTTATCAATTTTGAAACCGGCACTTATATAAAGAGAAATACAAGTTTAGAAAGACGGCTCATTCGTAAACTCCTACCAGATATCAAGCTACTTCCTTCAACTCTCTGTGTCGGCTCGGATCAATCTCGGAATAACTTATGATATTTTGAATTTTCATAAATGGTCGGAGTGGTATAACGAATGGCAAGAGAATTAAAAAACAAATTGATTAACCATATCCAGGATCGGCAACTGAACCAGTACGCGGCGATTTATCTTAATGACCAAATGATCGACATTGGCTGTGGTGCCAAGCCATATAAGAAAATTCTTGTGCCGTATGTAACCGAGCATATTGGGGTCGATCACGAAGACACCTCGCATGACAAATCTGGTATCGGCCTTTTCGGTACCGCCTATGAAATACCAGGCGATGTCGCTTAAACGACAGGCGGCCGAGGGTGCATATTGGACCGGAACGTCCAGCGTCGTCGTTACGGTCCTGCAGTTCGCCCAACTCGCCGTTCTGGCCCGGCTGCTGGTGCCCGAGGACTTCGGCCTCATGGCCATGATGATGGTCGTGATCGGCTTCGCCCAGGCTTTCGCCGACATGGGTATCTCCAACGCGATCATCCACCGCCAAGACACCACCGATGAGCACCTGTCCTCGCTTTATTGGCTCAACATACTGGCCGGGATCGTTCTGTTTTTCCTCCTCGTAGCCACGGCGCCGGCCATCGTCGCCTTCTATGCCGAGCCGCGCCTGGCCGAGTTCATCCTTGTGACCGCCCCGATCTTCCTGATCGCGCCGTTCGGTCAGGTATACCAGGCTCTCCTGCAAAAGAAATTGCGGTTCAGGGAACTGGCGGTGAGCGAGACCTCCGCGGCGGCGGTGAGCGCGGCGGTGGCGATCACCGCCGCCATGGCGGGTCTGGGCATCTACGCGCTGATCTTCGGGCAATTGGCCAACACGGCCTGCAGGACGGTCGTGCTGATCGGATACGGGTGGCCCGATTGGCGCCCCGGCTGGCGTTTCCGCCGCCGCGACCTAGATAATTATCTGAGCTTCGGCCTGTTTCAGATGGGCGAGCGTAGCATAACTTTTCTTAGCCAGCGGGTTGACCAGCTCTTGATCGGCGCTTTGCTGGGCGCACAGGCCCTGGGCTATTACTACCTCGCGTTCAACCTGGTGATCCTGCCGGTGACGCGTATCAACCCGGTTTTGACACGGGTGGCGTTTCCGATGTTCGCAAGGATCCAGGATGACGCCGCGAAACTGAGACACGGCTTTATGACGATGCAGCGGGTTTTGGCCGCGGTGAACTTTCCACTGTTGCTTGGACTTGCCGCCGTTGCGCCTGTCTTCATACCCTTGGTGTTGGGCGAACAGTGGGCCCCTAGTATTGTTTTGGTTCAAATTCTTGCCGGCGTGGCCCTGTTGCGTTCCACCGGGAATCCGGTTGGCTCCCTGTTGCTTGCCAAAGGGCGCGCCGACCTGGGGTTTTATTGGAATGTCTGGATCGTTTTGACCCAGATACCCGCTGTCTACATTGGGGCGACGATTGCTGGGACATGGGGCGTTGCCGGGGCCTTGCTCCTGATGCAGGTTGGCTATTTTTGGAGTAGCTACTTGTTCCTGGTTCGCCGGTTGTTGGGTCCCTGTCTGCGATCGTATCTCGCGACATTTGGTCCCGCCTTGCTCACCGCCGGTGTGATGGCGTTTGCGGTCGCCGGGTTGGCTCAGGTGGCGACTTTCGAGGCCTATCCGCTGCTTATCGCCCAGGTGGGAATCGGGGCGCTTCTCTATGCCGTCCTCAACTGGCTCCTGTATCGGGACCAAACGCTCTCGATCATGCGCCTCGTACTCGGCAAGAGCGCTTGACCACCGTCATCCACACCGCACCGGTCTGGCTGCCGCAGACCCAGACCTGGATGTACAATCAAGTGCGGTTCCTGCCGGCGGACGTCGCGTGTCACGTCGTTTGCGGGCGCACCGAAAATCTCGGCCAATTCGGAGTCTCAAGCATCCACGCCCTGCGCGAACACTCGACGCCGCGTTATTACTGGGACAAGGGCTTGGTGAAGCTTGGTCTCAGGTCCCACTCCGGTTACCTGCTCGAGCGGATTCGCACCTTGCGCGCCGACCTCGTTCATTCGCATTTCGGCCAAATCGCCTGGCGCGACATGCATGCCTGCGCCAAGGCCGGGACGGGCCAGGTCGCGACGTTTTATGGCCTCGACGTAAATTTCCTTCCCCAAACCGACCCGCGCTGGCGGGAGCGATACCGGGAGCTATTCGCCAGTGTCGATCGCGTGCTGTGCGAGGGGCCGCACATGGCGGCCTCGGTCATCTCGCTCGGCTGTCCGGAGGAGAGGGTGCGGGTGCACCATTTGGGCGTCGCCTTGGACGATCTGCCCTTCAAACCACGGTCTTGGGATGGGCAGGGACCGTTCAGCGTTCTCCTCGCCGGCTCGTTTCGGGAGAAGAAGGGCTTCCCCTTCGCCCTGGAAGCGCTCGGCCGCCTTCAAAGACGGGGCGAGATCGAGGTAACCATCATCGGCGATGCCGACCAGAGTGCCGCGAGCCAGGAGGAAAAACGCAGGATTCTCGAAACGATCGAGACCTCCGGATTAGGGAAGAGGGTGCGGCTGCTTGGTTTCCAACCACATTCCGTGTTCTTGAAAGAGGCCTATGCGCACCACCTCTTCCTGGCGCCGAGCGTCACGGCAAACGACGGCGATACCGAAGGCGGGGCGCCCGTTTCGGTCATCGAGATGGCGGCGACCGGGATGCCGGTCATCGCTTCGCGGCACTGCGACATCCCCGGTATCCTCGAGCATGGCGTCACCGGTCTGCTGGCCGAGGAACGCGACGTCGACGGTCTCTTGGCGTGTCTCGAACGGCTGCTGGACGAACCTCGAATTTGGCCCGACATGGTCACCAAGGCCCGCCGGCACGTGGAGCAGGAATTCGACGCGGTGGTGCAAGGGCAAAGGCTGGCCCGGATATACCAGGAGATCGCGCCGTGACACCCGGCCAGCCGATCGCCGCAACAACCCGCCAGGCGCCAAATTCTCTGGCCTTTTCACTGCTCTAGTCCTACCGTTGCCGCCATGGCAACCGAGGGTGCACCGAAGCCCGCCGCCTTCCTCGACCGCGACGGGGTGATCAATGTCGATAACGGTTACGTCTACCGGCCGGAGGATTTCGCCTGGATCGATGGCGCCAGGGAAGCCGTCAAGTTTCTCAACGACAACGCCTATTTCGTCTTCGTCGTCACCAACCAGGGCGGCGTCGCCCACGGGCATTACGAAGAAGACGATGTCCTGAGCCTGCACCGCTGGCTGAACGGGGAACTGGCCCTTATCGGCGCGCGCATCGACGCTTTTTTCTACTGTCCCCATCACCCCGACGGCGTGCGCGAGGAATATCGCAAGGAGTGCCATTGCCGAAAGCCCCGTCCCGGCATGCTGGAAGCGGCGATGGCCGAATGGCCGGTGGAGAAGTCCCGCAGTTTCCTGATCGGCGACAAGCCGGCCGACGCCGAGGCCGCCCGCGCCGCCGGCGTGCCGGGCTATTTATTCAACGGTGACAATTTGTTCGACAAGGTCAGGGCCATCGTCGCCGAATGATGGCCTGTTTCCAGCGCGACCGCGCGCCCGCGGCGAAGCGAGGAAAGCCAAGCGGGCGGACGCCCGCGCGGGAACAAGAGGCGAGCCCGGTCATGGGCTCGCCGTTATGAAAAGAGCGTCCTGTCGGACTGCGCCCGCCGGTGTCAGGTATCCCGGCCCGACCCCCCCTGATCCTCTTCCTCCTCCCCGCCCTGTCTCAGCCGTTCCTTGAGCTTGGCGGCGAACTTTGCCGGGTGCTTGAGGGGGCGGGTCTCCCGCGCGATGTCCTTGAGCTCGGCGGCGGCGGCCTCGATCTTCGGCTTGGTCTCGGCCCAGACGGCCTTGGCGCGCGGCTTGATCTCGGTTTCCAACACCTCGGCCGCCTTGGCCCGGACGCGCGGGTCGGCGGCGATGCGTCTCGCGGCATAGAGGACCAGTTGGCGGATCGGCAGAAACATTCATCAGGTCCTTGGGCATCGGGTTCCCATGTTTGGATCCGGTCCCATTATCGCACGTCGGGGGCGATCGGCAAAGGCGTCCGTGGCCGCCCGGCCCTGGCTTCATCTTCCGGGCAGGAGGGGAATGGGATATATTGGCGGCTAAGGCCTTGGTGAGTGAGGCTACAAGGAGAGGAAATGTCCGAGACCGAAACCGAAATCCTCATCGTCGGGGCCGGTAACGCCGCCTTTTGCGCCGCCTTTGCGGCGCGTGAGCAAGGTGCCGGCGTGGTGATGCTCGAACGCGCCCCGATCGATGAGCGCGGCGGCAATTCCGCCTTCACCGCCGGCATCATGCGCTTCGCCTATGAAGGCGTCGAGGATTTGCTCGAGGTGGTGCCCGATCTCAGCGAGGACGAGATCAACAACACCGATTTCGGCAGCTATACGGAAGACCAGTTCTTCGACGACATGGCGCGGATGACGGAATACCGGGCCGATCCCGACCTCGTCGAGTTGCTGGTGCGCCGGAGCTTCGACACCATCAAGTGGATGCACGGCCACGGCGTCCGCTTCGTCCCCATCTTCGGCCGCCAGGCATTTTTGATCGACGGCAAGTTCAAGTTCTGGGGCGGTCTCGCGCTCGAGTCCTCCGGCGGCGGGCCGGGACTGATCGAAGCCCATCACCGGGAGGCCGAGCGCCAGGGCATCGACGTGCTTTACGAAGCCCGCGCCGTTTCCCTGATCTCCGGCGATGACGGCGTCAAGGGCGTGCGCGTCAAGAAGGCCGGCCACACCGTCGATATCATGGCCAAGGCGGTGGTGCTGGCGTCGGGCGGTTTCGAGGCCAACGCCGAATGGCGTACCCGCTACCTCGGGCCGGGCTGGGACCTCGCCAAGGTGCGCGGCACCCGCTTCAACACCGGCGACGGTATCCGCATGGCGCTCGACATCGGCGCCAGCCCCTGCGGCAACTGGTCCGGCTGTCACGCCGTCGGCTGGGACCTCAACGCGCCCGAGTTCGGCGACCTCGCCGTCGGCGATCTGTTCCAGAAGCACTCCTATCCCTTCGGCATCATGGTCAACGCGCGGGGCGAACGGTTCGTCGATGAGGGGGCGGATTTCCGCAACTACACCTACGCCAAATACGGCCGGATGATCCTCGAGCAGCCCAGCCAATTGGCGTGGCAGATATTCGACGCCAAGGTCATCGATCTCCTGCGCGACGAATACCGCATCCGCCAGATCACCAAGGCCAAGGCCGACACCATCGAGGAATTGGCTTCGAAGCTAGAGGGCGTCGACGCCCGGCGGTTCCTGGAAACGGTCAGTGAGTTCAACGCCGCCGTTCAGGCCGACATCCCCTTCAATCCCAACGTCAAGGACGGTCGCGGCACCGAGGGACTCGAGGTGCCGAAATCGAACTGGGCCAACACCATCGATACGCCGCCGTTCGAGGCCTACGCCGTCACCTGCGGCGTCACCTTCACCTTCGGCGGCCTGCGCATCACCACCGGCGCCCAGGTGATCGACACCGACGGCCATCCCATGCCCGGCCTTTACGCCGCCGGCGAACTGGTGGGCGGGCTGTTCTACTTCAACTATCCCGGCGGCACCGGACTGATGTCGGGCTCCGTGTTCGGCCGGATCGCCGGCGATTCCGCCGGCGCCGCGATCCGCTGACGGCAGCGCCAGATGGGGGGACGGTAATGGACATCCTGGTCTTGCCGGGCGACGGCATCGGCCCCGAGATCGTCGGCGCGACGGTGGCGGCGCTGGACGCGCTGGAGCGCCGTTACGCCCTCGGGCTGGCGCTCCATCACGACGCCATCGGCCTCGGCTGCATCGAGAAAGACGGCGCCACCCTGACCGACGCCGTCCTCGATCGTGCTCGGGAGTCGGACGGCACCATCCTCGGCCCGGTCGATACCTTCGTCTATCCGCCGCTCGAGGACGGCGGGCGCAATCCGTCATCCGAATTTCGCATCGCGCTCGATCTTTTCGCCAACATCAGGCCGAGCTACGCCCGCCCCGGCGTTCCCTGCATGTCGCCGGGCATCGATCTGGTGATGGTGCGCGAGAACACCGAGGGCTTCTACGCCGACCGCTCGATGTACAAGGGCATCGGCGAATTCCAGCCCGACGAGGACATGGCGCTTTCGGTGCGCAAGATCACGAAGCGGGCCTCGGCGCGCATCGCCAAGGTCGCCTTCGAGCTGGCGGCGACGCGGCGCCACAAGGTGACGGCGATCCACAAGGCCAACGCGCTCAAGCTCACCGACGGGCTGTTCCTGCGCACGGTCCGGAAGGTCGCCGAGGACTATCCCGAAATCGAGCTCGAGGAGGTCATCGTCGACGCCATGGCGGCGTTGCTGATCCGCGATGCGTCGCGCTTCGATGTCATCGTCGCCACCAACATGTTCGGAGATATCCTGTCCGACGAAGCGGCGGAGCTTTCGGGCAGCCTCGGTCTGGCGGCCTCGCTCAACGCCGGCGACGACCGCGCCGTCGCCCAGTGCGTCCACGGCGCCGCGCCCGATATCGCCGGGCAGGATATCGCCAATCCGGTGGCGATGATGCAGTCCACCGCCATGCTGCTTGACTGGCTGGGGGCGCGCGATAAAAAGGACGGGGTCAGGGAAGCGGCGGCGGCGTTTCGCGTGGCGGTGGACACCGTCGCCGGCGATCCGGCGCGCGCCACCCGGGATCTTGGCGGCAAGGCCGGGACCAAGGCGTTCGGTGTTGCGGTGGTGGACGAAATCGCCTCCGCCGGTTCGTGAGGAGGCGCTGGATGCAGACCAAGATTCCCTGCGTGTTGATGCGCGGCGGCTCATCCAAGGGCCCCTTTTTCCTCGCCTCCGATCTTCCCCAAGACGTGGATTTGCGCGACCGGGTGCTGCTCAAACTCATGGGCTCTCCCGATATGCGCCAGATCGACGGCATCGGCGCCGCCGAGCCCTTGACCAGCAAGGTGGTGATCGTCTCGCCATCCGAGCGCGATGACGCCGATGTCGATTATCTCTTCGCCCAGGTGGTGATCGACCGGGCCTTCGTCGATACCGGACCGACGTGTGGCAACATGCTGTCCGGCATCGGCCCGTTCGTCATCGACCAAGGCCTGGTGCGGGCTTCCGATCCCGAGACCACCGTTCGTATCTACCTGGTCAATGTCGACACCCTGGTCGAGGCCATCGTGCAGACGCCGGGCGGAGAGGTGACCTATGAGGGCGACGCCAGGATCGACGGGGTGCCGGGGACGGCGGCGCCGGTCAAGCTTGCCTTCGTCAACGCCATGGGCGGCAAGACCGGCAAGCTCCTGCCGACCGGCAATGTTCTCGATACCATCGATGGCATCGCCGTTTCCTGCGTCGATGCCGGCATGCCCTGCGTCATCGCACACGCGAGCGATTTCGCCAAGACCGGTTATGAGAGCAAGGCCGAGCTCGACGCCGACAGGGAATTCTTCGCCCGCTTCGAGGCCATCCGCGTCCAGGCGGCGGCGAGGATGGGCATGGGCGACGCCTCGGGCAGCGTCATCCCGAAATTCGTCATCGTCGCCGCGCCCCAGGCGGGGGGCAGCTTCACCGCGCGTTATTTCATGCCACACCTTACCCATCCCGGCATGGCGGTCACCGGCGCCGTCTGCATGGCCTCGGCCGCCGCGATCGAGGGATCGACCGTCAATGCCGTCGCCGATCTTGGCCCCGGCAACCCCCGCGCCATCATTGTCGAGCATCCCACCGGCAGAATCGAGATCGAGCTCAAAACCTCGGGCGCGCCGGCAAACCCGGTGATCGAGCGCGCCGCCGTCATCCGCACGACCCGGCGCCTGTTCGAGGGCTTCGTGCTGATCCCGTCATCGCTATGGCCGGGCGAACAAGCGGCCTGAAAGCCCCGCCGCTCGGTAAACCCCAACAGAGAATGAGGTGAAGCGCCATGAGTTCCCCGATCCGCGTGCCGGCGGATGAGTTGCGCGCACTTTCGTCCCAGGCGCTGGAAAAGTTCGGCCTCGGCCATGAGGACGCGAAGGTGGCGGCGGACGTCCTGGTGGAGGCCGACCTGCTGGGCATCGAGACCCACGGCACCAAGCGCTTGAGGGCCTATGTCGAGCGCATCATCCGGGGCGGCGTCAATACCACCCCCACCATCACCGTTACCGAGAAAACCCCCACCCTGGCCATCGTCGATGGCGACGGCGCGCTTGGCCCCGTCGTCGGCACCCGGGCGCTCAATGAGGCCATGGATAGGGCCAAGCAGGGCGGCATCGCCTATGTCGGCTGCCGTAACAGCAATCACTTCGGGGCGATGGCGCCCTATGGGCTCTGGGCGTGCCGCGCCGAATTGATCGCCATCATCGGCACCAACGCCTCGACCGCCATGGCGCCGTGGAGGGCTAAGGAGCTGAGGATGGGGAACAACCCGATTTGTTTCGCCGCGCCTAGGCGCGACGGCCCCCACTTCATCCTCGATTTCGCCCAGTCCGTCGCCGCCAGGGGCAAGATGCGCGTCGCCGCCGAACGCGGCGAGGCGATCCCCGAAGGCTGGGCGCTGGATGCCGGCGGCAACCCGACCACCGACCCGGAAGAGGGGCTCAAGGGGTTCGTCCTGCCGATCGGCGAACACAAGGGCTATGGCCTGGCGCTGGCGGTCGATCTCCTGGCCGGCGTGCTGAGCGGCGGGGCGTTCGCCGACGGCGTCGCGTCGATGTGGGCGCAAGAGAGCGGCCCCCAGAAGGTCAGCCATTTCTTCATCCTCATCGACCCGGACAAGGTCCTCGGGCTCGACGCCTACTACGCCCAGATCGAGGCCTTCGCCGGGCGCATCAAGGGGGCCCGGCCGATCGACCCGGCGAAGCCCGTCCTGCTGCCGGGCGAGATCGAGGCCAAGGCCTACGCGGAACGCGAGGCCCGGGGCATCCCGCTCGACGAGGAGCTTTACGCCATCATCAATGCGCTGGCGAAAGGCGAGCTTCGGGGATCGGTGCCGACCCATTGACCGCCGGCCCAGGAAACAAAGCTATGAGAGCACCATGATCAGCCACGAAATCCGGGTCACCCCGTCCGCCGAGACGCCCGAGCGCTCGGCGCAATTCGCCTGGAAGATCGCCGAGGTCGCGGCCGATCCGGTGCCCATCGGAGCGGAAGTCGCCGGCATGGTGATCAACCGCGTCATCGATAACGCCGCCGTCGCCATGGCGGCGATCAACCGCCATTCGGTCGCCAATGCGCGGGCCCAGGCGCTGGCCCATCCCCGCCAAGGGGGTGCCGCGGTGTTCGGCCTGCCGGGTTCGGAGCGCTTCGAGGCCGAGTGGGCGGCCTGGGCCAACGCCACGGCGGTGCGCGAGCTCGATTTCCACGACAGTTTCTTCGCCGCCGAATCGGCCCATCCCGGCGACAACATCCCGGCCCTGATCGCCGTCGCCCAGCAATGCGGGCGCGGCGGCGCCGAGTTGGTCCGCGCCATCGCCACGGCGTACGAGATCCACCTCGATCTCGCCATGTCGATGTGCCTGCACGAGCACAAGATCGACCATGTCGCCCATCTCGGCCCGTCGATCACGGCGGGCATCGGCGCGCTGCTGGGGCTGGAACCCGAAATCATCTATCAGGCGTTGCAGCACGCGGTGCATCTGTCCTTCTCCACCCGCCAGACCCGCAAGGGCGAGATTTCGAGCTGGAAGGCCTACGCGCCCGCCCATTTGGGCAAGCTGGCGATCGAGGCCGTCGACCGGGCGATGCGCGGCGAACGCGGGCCGTCGCCGATCTATGAGGGCGAGGACAGCGTCATCGCGGCGTTCCTCGGCGGCGCCGATCGGGTATTTAATGTCGATCTGCCGGGCCCGGGTGAGCCCAAGCGCGCCATCCTCGATACCTTCACCAAGGAACATTCGGTGGCCTATCACTGCCAGCCGATGGTCGATCTCGCCTTCAGGATGCGCCGGATGATCGACGATACGGGCGCGATCGAGACCGTCACCATCCATTCAAAGCGCCAGACCCACATGGTCACCGGCTCGGGCGCCAACGATCCCCAGAAATACGACCCCAAGGCGAGCCGCGAGACGCTGGACCATTCCATCATGTACGCCTTCGCCGTGGCGCTTGAGGACGGCGAATGGCACCATGAGCGAAGCTATTCGCCTGAGCGCGCCGGCCGGCCCGAGACCGTCCGGCTGTGGCGCAAGGTCAAGACGGTCGAGGACGATGAATGGAACCGCCGCTTCGCCGACGCCGATCCGCTCAACAAGCCCCAGGGCGGGCGGGTCGAGATCACCTTCGCCGACCGTGAGCCATTGATCGATGAGATCGATTTCGCCGACGCCCATCCCCGGGGCGCCCGGCCGTTCGCCAGGCCGGAATATATCGCCAAGTTCGAGACCTTGTGCGAGGGCGTCGTCGGGACGGATGAAATCGCCCGTTTTCTCGCCCACGTGCAGGACCTGCCGGCGCTCGATGCCGGCGCGCTCGGCGGGCTCAACGTCGAGGTCCCGCCGGGCAGCCTCGAATGCGCCAAGCGCGACGGCCGGGGGATATTCTGAGGCGCGCGCGTCGGGCTTGTACCGGGAGCCGGTGACAAGAAATTTTTTACCACAGAGATCACAGAGACCACGGAGGAATCAAGGAGGTGGATTGACATGAGCCGTCCTGGATCCATCGCCGTTGGAACGCCCAACCGGCGCGAAGCGCGGTTCATTGATTCTCTCATCTGAAACCCTCTGTGGTCTCTGTGATCTCTGGGAATTAAGGTGACAGCTTACTTAATTCAAAATTCCGGGGACTTGAGGAATGCCACTCTCCGTCACCGGAGGAATTAAGTATGGTGTCACCTTAATTCACCTTAATTGGCCGGCAATAATTTTCAGGGAGGACGCAGACGATGGCGCAAAGGGCCCTTCACTTCATCGACATTCCCGAACGCGGCGAGAAGCCCCGGACCGTCGGGCTGACGCTGGCGCGGGACCTCGGCATCGGCTATGGCGAGGCCGAAAGCTGGATGGAGGCGGTGGGGCGGTTCATCGACTTCATCAAGATCCGCCATCTCTTCGTGCTGTTGATGGGCTCCGACCCCGACGACTTCACGCGGCGCAAGATCGAGCTTTACAAGCGCCACCGGATCGACGTGAACCCCGGCGGCATCGTGTTTGAGATGGCGGTGTTGAGCAACGCCGTCGAGCAGACCTTCGAGACGCTCGCCGAGCTCGGCTTCACCGCCGTCGAGTGCTCGGAGAACATCATCCCGCTGGCCCGCGACGAGAAGGTCAAATACATCAAGATGGCCAAGACCGCCGGCCTCAAGGTCATGTTCGAGGTCGGCGAGAAATACCCCGAGGGCATGTTCGACGCCGAAATCATGGCCGGGGACATGGAAGCACTCCTCGATGTCGGCTGCGATCTGCTGATCGTCGAGAAAGCGCTGCTCGATATGTGCCTGGGCGAGAAGGCGGACAAGGCGGAAGCGGAAGTGCTGGTCGAGCTGGCGGAAAAGATCGGCCTCGAGAAGCTGGTGTTCGAGGCCGAATCGAACGCCCATCAGGTGTGGCTGTTCAAGCAGTTCGGCGCCGACGTGAATCTCGGCCCCAACCTCGACATCCCGATCATCTGCAAGCTGGAAGCGACCCGGCGCACGCTCAGCCGCGAAGGCGGCTACACCTACCTCTTCGACAGGCTCAAGCAGGGATAGGCGCGGGGGACTCATCACCCGGGTTGGCGCTGGATCGAGCGCTCGGCCCGCCGGTGATCGCGTTTGACCCGGAGCGGAAGTCCGTTCACTTGACGTTCCCCTGTACGGAAAACCCCCTCTGAACCAGCCTGTTCGGCCGCGGGAATACCGTGGAACAGAGATTGCCGTGGCCTATACGGGAATCAGTTCCTTCCGTACACCCGCCAGTGGATTCGACGCTTCAAATATTACCAACTTGACACTTGACTATACCTGAAATAGGTTGCCGCCCTATTTCAAAGCCGAGAAGCCTAGATCGCGGCCTCTAAAATGGAACTGGGCATGACGGAAATGTAACTTCAAGTCGATTTCTCCTTCGTCTCTGTCGCCAAGGTGTTCCTCTGCCCAATGGGAGACTTGGCCATTTGTTTGTTCCGATTTCAACTTGGTCCAGTAGCGGACATTTTTGCCCAGGAGATCAAGATTTATTCTTCGAGTCAGCCGCCCAATTTCGTGATCGATATGATGGACACCAAGCTGTCCCACATGCGGGGGGACGGCGGTGAAAACGCGGAAGAGCTTGACACCGTCAAGAGGCGCCGGTTGGCGCCGCGCGCGGCCCGCGCCGCTAGTCGTCGACGAGACCTGCGGCACCGGTCGCGGCTCGCCGTCCTGGCGCTGCCCATCCTGCTCGGCGCCTGTGCGCTGCCGGCGTCGTTCACCATCGCCACCCTCGCCATCGACGGTATCAGCTATGCCACCAGCGGCAAGAGC
>JADFJG010000095.1 GCA_022566265.1 Pseudomonadota bacterium
TTCCGAAGGTTGCCTCTCCGCCAAACACGAAGACCCGTCCGTTAAGGACGGCGGCCGCGATCCCACTACGCGCCGTCGGCAAAGGAGCCAGAGTCTCCCAACGGTCCGTCGCTGGATCATAGACCTCATTGGCGGAAAGATTGCGCGCATAGCTGCCGTCGATACGGCCGCCCACGACGTAGAGCCGACCCCCCGCTTCCACCGCCGCCAGATGGTCGCGCGGAGTGGGAATCGGGGCGCGGGTCGACCACTCGTTGGCAGCGGGATCGTACACCTCATGCACCGGAGTGTTACGCCTCCCCCTGCTACTGCCGCCAACCGCGTGGATCTTGCCGTCGATCGCCACCGCGGCCAAGGCGCCGCGCGCCGTAGGCATGGAGGCAAGCGCCCGCCACCGATCGCCGGCCGGGTCATATTCGTAGAGCGAGTCGACCGGTGTCCACCCACCGCTGTAGCCGCCGACCACATAAAGCTTGCCGTTGAGCCCCACCGCCGCCGCGTGATGCAGCGGCCGTGGGACCGGAGCGCCGCGGCGCCAGCGGTCCAGCGCTGGATCGTAGATCTCGGTCCCGCGCTGGTCTCCGAAACCACCGACCGCGAAAATTTTGCCGCCCACCTCCGCGACCGCCACCTCGGAGCGCTCGGACAGCATCGGCGCGCCCGTAGTCCACCGTCCCGTATCTTGGGCCGAAACAACGGTGTTGCTCGGGACTATCCCGCCCAGAAACAGGAAGGCGAAAAAAGGCAGATACCTTGGCATGTCATCCTCCTGGGTCGCCCGCGGGCGGCACCGGTTCCACGGCGCCCCCGTCGGCGGCGACGGACACGGTCAACAGGAATATCCCACTCGCTTTGATTTGCCATTGGCCGAGTCCGGTCAAGGTCGCGCACTGGCCAGCCTAGCTCGCCCGATCTGTCAGGGCAACGGGGCCAAATTTAACCGACATTCCAGGTCGAGTGCCGTCCCGGCGTTTTCACGTTTGCAAACCCCTTCTTGCCAACAGGGCGCCGTCCACACATGGCTATGAGCGGACATCCAGCGCCACTGAACAGTGACGACGCCTTTCGCCGACAGTCGAGTCCGCTTCGCGCTTTCAGCGCATCGAATTTCAAACCGGGACACTACCGGTGGCTGGCGGGACCATCGCGCCCGTGGTAACGTCCCGGCCACCGGCCAATCGTGTGGATGAGGCCGGTTTTGAATGACCCAGGAGGCACCCGCCCATGGAGTACGTCAATCTCGGCAACACCGGCCTGATGGTGTCCCGGCTCTGTCTCGGCTGCATGACCCTTGGCACCTCCGAATGGCGCAAATGGGTGCTGGACGAGCGCGACGCCCGGGGGGTGTTCAAGGCGGCGCTCGACGCCGGGATCAATTATTTCGACACCGCCGATCAATATTCCCAAGGCGTCAGCGAGGAGGTCACCGGCCGGGCGCTGAGCGACATGGCCCGGCGCGACGAATTCGTCGTCTCGACCAAGGTCAACACGCCGATGGGCGAGATGCCGACCCAGCGCGGCCTGTCGCGCAAGCATATCATGGAGGCGATCGACGCCTCGTTGATGCGCCTCGGGCTCGATTACGTCGATCTCTATGTCTGCCACCGCTGGGACCCGACGACGCCGATCGAGGAAACGCTCGAAGCGCTCGACGACGTCATCGGCGCCGGCAAGGCGCTTTACATCGGCGCCTCGAACTTCACCGCCTGGCAGCTCGCCAAGGCGCTCGGCATCTCGGAGCGCCAGGGATACAGCCGCTTCATCACCCTGCAGAACATCTACAACCTCATCGACCGCGAGGATGAGCGGGAGATGGCGCCGCTCTGCCTTGAGGAGGGCGTGGCGATGACGCCCTGGAGCCCGCTGGCGCGTGGCTTCCTTGCCGGCAACCGCAAGCGCGGCGGCGGCGGCGCCACGGCGCGGGCCGAGATGGACGGCAAGACCCAGGAGATGTACTTCTCGGAGGTCGACTTCGCCATCGCCGACCGGGCGGCCGCCATCGCCAAGGCGCGTAACGTCAAGCCGATCCAGGTGGCGCTGGCCTGGCTGTTGGCCAAGCCGGGGGTGACATCGCCGGTCGTCGGGGTGACGAAAGAGGAACAGCTTGGCGAGCTTGTCGGGGCGCTCGATATCGAACTCACGGCGGAGGAGATGGCGGCGCTGGAGGAACCCTACCTGCCCAAGCGCCCCTATCGATAAGGGATTGAACGGCGCCGCCTTCACCCCGCCCGGGGGTCTCAAGGACTTCGGGCGGCGCGGACCATCCACACCGTCAGGACCGCGAGCACGATGCCGGCGATGAGGGAAACGGAAAGCGGGATCGCGGTGGCGCCAAGGATGAACTTGAGCCTGAGAAAATAGCGCACGAAATGGGCGATGCCGACGATGGCGAAGATGACGGAAGCGGTGTAGAGCGCGGGTTTCTGCATGATGCCCTCCTCAACCTCGGGACTAGTACCGCCACAAGAAGATCCGGATGTATCGATCTTTAAATCTCGGTTTAAGGTATAAGCTTACCAGAGGGACGCAAGCCACTCATAGGACTTGATTTGTTGGCGCGGGCGGGGGCCGGCGCGCTTTGAAGCATAACAGGGAAAAGATGGCGAAATTCGGCCGGGCGATCCGCGGCGAATGGCTGATCGAGGAAGACATCCGCTTCCTCAACCACGGCTCCTACGGCGCCGCGCCGAAGGTGGTGCTCGACGCCCAGTCGCGCTGGCGCGGGCGCATGGAGCGCCAACCGGTGCGCTTCATGACCGATGAGCTTCCGGCCCATTTGCGCGCCGCCGCCGCTGGCCTCGCCGCCTATCTCGGCGCCGATGGCGATGACCTGGTTTTCGTCGACAACGCGACGACGGCGGTGAACGCGGTGCTGCGCTCCCTCGCCTTCGCGCCGGGCGATGAGATCGTCACCACCACCCACGCCTATAACGCGGTGAGGAACGCCATCAAATACGTCTGCGACCGCACCGGCGCCGTGTTCAAGGAGGCCGCCATCCCCTTTCCCGCCACCGGCGATGACGCCGAGGTGATCGCCGCCGTGGAGGCCGGGATCACGCCCCGGACCCGCCTCGCGGTGATCGATCATGTCGGCTCCGAAACCGCCCTGGTGTTGCCCATCGCCCGGCTGATCCCGTTGTTGAAGCACAGCGGCGTGCCGGTATTGGTCGATGGCGCCCACGCGCCCGGCATGATCCCATTGGCGCTGAATGACTTGGGCGCCGATTGGTATGTCGGTAACGGCCACAAGTGGCTGTGCGCGCCCAAGGGCTGCGCCTTCCTCTGGGCGCGCCCCGAACGCCAGGCGGAGATACACCCGACCGTCATCTCCCGCGGGCTCGGCCAGGGATTCACCGCCGAGTTCGACTGGCAGGGCACCCGGGACTTCAGCCCCTGGCTCGCCGTCACCGACGCCCTGGCCTTCCGCCGGGGGCTTGGCGATGGCGTCGCCCGATATTGCAAGGGCCTGGTCCGCGACGCGGCCGAACATCTGGCGGCGGCCTGGAAGACCGAGATCGGCACGCCGGAGCGGATGCAGGGGTTCATGATCACCCTTCGCCTGCCGGCGGGCGTCGAGCCGACGGTTGAGGCGGCGGCGGCGCTTCGCCAATGCCTGCTGGCGGACCACCGCCTGGAGACCAAGATCTTCCCCTTGGCCGGCGCCCTGTGGCTCCGGCTTTCGGCCTTCGTCTACAACGAGTTCGAGGATTACAGCCCGCTGGCGGAATTGCTGGCGCGCCCCGAAAGGCTGCTCGGGGACCGGCCTCCGCCGTCCGAAAGTCGGCTTGCCTGCTCCGCCGAAGCCGCCGCTTCGGCCGCGAAGGCCGGGCGGCCGACTGAAGGCCGGTGAGGCTCGCCGTTCAGGCGCGGTGAGAGCGGGGGCCGGCGCGGTGAAAGCCGAGCCGGATTATCTCTAGCGCCTGGGCGCGAGCCGGTCGAGCTGGCGCTCGATGCGATCCATGCGCAGTTCCAGATTATGCAGGCGCTGCGCCAGCCCGCTGTCCTGCTTGATTTCGGTGGTTTCCGATTTGTATTCCGCGCCGAGCAGGGTGCAGCCGCCGGCGAGCAACGCCGCCGCCAGGATCGGGCCAAGCAATATCCGTCTCTTTGCCATAAGGGTTCCTTCCAGTAGCCGCCGGAATATTACACTACGTAGCGTCGATTTATCCGTAATCCCCGATTATGGCTTAGGTCCCGAAGGCGTGGCAACGGCGCCGAACCGCTGCCGCCGTCTGGATACTGGATAGGGGGATGCCGATCCCCTATCCTCTCCCGCCGGCCCGTCCGGGCGGCGGCCGGGACCGGCGGTCAACGTGACCCCTTGTGCGCACCATCGGCGGGAAGCGGATGGATTTGACCCTTTACTGGTTCATGTTTCCGGTGGCGATCGTCATCTCGACGACGGCGATGTTGAGCGGCATCGGCGGCGCCGCCTTGTTCACGCCGATGTTCCTGATCGTCTTTCCCCTGCTGGGCGCCGAATACACCATGAGCACCGCCGTCACCGCCATCGCCGCCGCCTTGTTGACCCAGACCTTCGGTTTCGCCTCGGGCTTCATCGCCTATCGGCGCCAGGGACTGATCGATTACCAGAGCGCCCTTCCCTTCATCGCCGTCGCCGTCCCTATCGCCATCCTTGGCGCGCTCCTATCGCAAACGGCGGACGCCAATCTGTTGAAGGGGACCTATGCCGTCCTCATGGCGATCCTGTCGGTGATCCTGTTGCGCCGGCCGGCATCGGTGGAAGCCAAGCCCACCATCGGCGCCGCCGGCGCCGGTGAGGTACGCGAGCTAAAGGCGCGTGACGGCACGAGGTACCGCTACACCGCGCCGCGTCAGGGCTTGGGCGCGGCGGCCACGGGCATCGGCGCCTTGCTCACCGGCATGGTTTCGGTCGGCATCGGCGAGGTCATCATGCCCCAACTGGTGAAGCGCCACCGGCTGCCGCTGCCGGTGGCGGCGGCGACCTCGGTGCTGATCGTCATCAGTACCGTGACCGCGGCGTCGTTGGCCCAGGTGATGGCGCTGATCGCCCAAGGCGGCATCGCGGCGGTGCCGTGGAACCTGGTGATGTACACCATCCCCGGCGTCATCATCGGCGGCCAGATCGGCCCCCGAGCGCAGGGAAAGGTTTCCGAGACAACCATGGTGCGCGCCATCGCCCTGTTGTTCGCCCTCATATGCATCGCCATGGGGTGGATCGTGATCGCCGATCTTATCGGCGGATGAGCGCGGCGGCGCCGGCCCCGGCGCGCCCTTGTGTTTGGAGCGAATGATGTCAAAATGCCGGCCATGTTGTGGCGATTTGCCGTTCCCGTCCTCGTTCTCCTGGCGCCGTTCGCGGCCGACGCCGAGATCATCGGCAAGGCCCCCGAGATCGTCGGCAAGGCCAAGGTGATCGACGGCGACACCATCGAGATCGACGGCAAGCAGATCCACCTTTACGGCATCGACGCGCCGGAAATCAGGCAGACCTGCTGGTTCCAGCGCGGTGAGTTCGCCTGCGGCAAGTCGGCGCGCCAGTCGCTCTGGGTTTATGTCAAGGACCAGGAGGTGACCTGCCGTGAACAACCGGCCGGCGTCGAGGGCGGCACCAGCGCGATTTGCTTCGCCGAGGGCCGGGACCTGGCCGAACACATGGTGCGGCGCGGCTGGGCGCTTTCCGAGCGTAAGCGCGGCAAGGCCTATGTCGAGCTGGAGGAGCAGGCCCGGCGTCAGAAACTGGGTCTTTGGAATTTCAAGTTCACCAAACCCTGGAACTGGCGGGCGATGATGCGCGAGGCGCGGTAACAGCCGACTGTCCGAACAGCTGATCGTTCGGTCGAGGGAGGCATTTTGGCGAATGTCCGGCAGCGAAGATAAGGCGAGCCGTTTTCCGGCCATTGGCGACGACGGCGCGCTGTCGTCCGACGGCCGGTTCTACAAGGAAGAGATCGAGCTGGCGCTGCGCAACAAGGGCATGCCGCTCGAGGCGCTGCGCCATGACGTCACACCGGCTTCCATGCACTATCTTCTCGTCCACTTCGATGTGCCGGCGGTCGATGTCGGGGATTGGCGGCTCGAAATCAACGGCGCCCTCGCCAACCCCTTGAGCCTGAGCCTGGAGGACATCAAACGCCGCCCGGCCGTCACCACCGCCGTCACCATGGAATGCGCCGGCAACGGGCGCGCCCTTCTCGAGCCGCGACCCATCAACCAGCCCTGGGGGCTCTCGGCCGTCAGTACCGCCGAGTGGACGGGGACGCCGTTGGCGGCGCTGCTGACGGAAGCCGGGCTGGCGGACGAGGCGGTGGAGATCGTCTTCACCGGCCTCGATGAAGGCGTGCAGGGAGACGAGGTCCAGTTCTACCGGCGCTCGCTCACCATCGAAGAGGCGATGCGCCCGGAAGTCCTGCTCGCCTATGAAATGAACGGCGATGCCCTGCCGCCGCCCCACGGCTATCCGCTGCGCCTCATCGTTCCGGACTGGTACGGCATGACCAGCGTCAAGTGGCTCGACCGCATCGAGGCCGTCGGCGAACCCTTCGAGGGCTACCAGATGGTCAGCTCCTACCGGATCTCGCAATCCGCCGACGAGCTGGGAGAACCCGTGAAGCTGCTTAAGGTGCGTGCCCTCATGGCGCCTCCCGGCATCCCCGACTTCTTGACCCGCCAGCGCCTGGTCAGGTCCGGTCCGGTGGTGCTTCAGGGAAGGGCCTGGGCCGGGCGGGCCGCCATTGCTCGCGTCGAGGTCAGCGTCGATGGCGGCCGAAGCTGGGCCGACGCCGATCTGGCCGATCGGGTCTCGCCGTTCGCCTGGACCGCGTGGTCCTTCACCTGGGATGCCACGCCCGGCCGGTATACCCTCGGCGTCCGCGCCACCGATGATTCCGGCGACACCCAGCCCGTGGACCCTCCCTGGACCTATCACGGCATGGCCAACAACATGGTCCAGCGGGTCGACGTGCTGGTCGAGTAAGCGCCCATCGGCCCCTGCCCTGCCCTGCCGCGCCGCGCGGGTTGGCCTAGATATCGAGTTGCCGGGTGGGCACATTCTAGCCCAACGTCCAGCCAGACCCGAATTGAGATAAGAATAAGTCAAGAAAATATATAAAATGCAATCTATTAATGATAACATAGTCGCGGAATTGTACCGATAAATGCTTTGATTTCACAGGAGACTTGTCAATTCCACTCCTCCATATAGGAGGTTTTATTTACGGTTTGGTAAGGCCTTATTTCTATACTTACCGTTAACTAATTCGTTGGTGCTTAAGCGACACCCGGCGCTCGATACTGTCCGGCGCCGCGGTGGGGCTTGGGCCCATACCGGTAGGGAGAAACCTTGGCCCGCACTGAATTCCGTTCGCTACACGCCCGTTTCTTGCTGCCGCTACTCCTCGGCGGCATCATCGCCGCCGCCGCCGGCGCGTGGGTGACCTACACCACGACCATCGGCCATTTCACCGACCAGCTGCTGCAGCGCGCCGTGCAGCTCGCCAGCGCCCTCAATCATTCGACGATGTTGGGTGACGACGGAACACGAATTCAACGTCTGGTGCAGGAGATCGCGGGTGACACGCCGGATATCCGACTCATCATCATCGCCACAAGGGACTCTCGGAAAGTCATCGCCTCTTCGGTCTCCGGCTGGAATAACCGCCCCATAGACCAACTGCCGGACTCCCACCTCCGCCGGAAAATGGTCGACGCCATAGAGCACGGCCGTTTCGGGCCGCATATCGATGAGGACAGCCGCACCCTGTCATACATCGCCCCCCTTCAGCCGTTGAGCCCAAGGCGCGGCGTCCGTCTTCGCCCGGCGAATAGCGACGGACCCATGATGTCCGGCCAAGCGATCGGCTGGTCCCCCGACGCGCCGGCCGTCGCCGCGGCCGCCGTCATGCGCCCGCCTCGGACGGCCTTCCCGCGCCGGTACCGGGGCGCGATCCTGATCCAGCTCAGTCAGCGGGGCATGGAGCAGGCGGTGGCAAGCATCCTCGAACGCCTGTTCACGGCGGTGTTGGGGGGCGTCATGATCACCATGATGATCGCCTATCTGCTGTTGAACCGGCAGGTCATCACGCCCTTGATCGCGATACGCCTTGCCATGGACCGGCAAAGCTCCGGTGAGGCTTTCGCCCGGGCGCCGGTGCGGATCTACGATGAAATCGGCCATGTCGCGATCAGGTTCAATTCCATGCTCGACACCCTGGGGGACCGGGAATCGGCGCTGGCGGAAAATTCGGCGCTGCTGGAGACGACATTCGAGAACATGTCCCAGGGCATCGCCGTCCACGGTGCCGATCTCAAGCTCGTCGCCTTCAACCGCCGCTATATCGAAATCGGCGGTTATCCGCCCAACTTGATCCGCTTGGGGCTCTCCTACGAGGACATCATAAGGTTCAACGCCGAACGGGGCGCATACGGCCATGACGATGATTTGGGCGTCGAGCAACGGATAAACAGGCGCATGACGTCGGCGCGGCAGGGAGAGGCGCTGAGGGACGAACGTGGCGGCCCCAACGGCACCGTCCTGGCGGTGCGGCGCGACCCGTTGCCGGACGGCGGCCTGGTCGTCACCTTGACCGATATCACCGACCGCAAACGGGCCGAAGAACAGATGCTCAAGGCCAAGGAGGAGGCCGAACTCGCCAACCGCGCCAAGACCGAGTTCCTGGCCAATATGAGCCATGAACTGCGCACGCCTCTGAACGCCGTTATCGGCTTCTCGGAGGTCATCAAGGAAGCGATGTTCGGCCCGGTCGGAAGCGCCAAATATATCGAGTACGCCAACGGCATTCACGAATCCGGCATCCACCTTCTGGCCCTGATCAACGATATACTGGATCTCTCCAAGGTCGAGGCGGGCAAGGCCGATCTCGACGAGGAAGCCGTCGATGTCCAAAAGATCATCCGCTCCTGCATGACCCTGATGTCGGAACGCGCCGAGAGCGGCGCGGTGAAACTCGTTGCCGATGTGCAGGCGGAGCTACCGACGCTGCTCGCGGATGCGCGCAAACTGAAGCAGATTTTGGTCAATCTGCTCTCCAACGCCGTCAAATTCACCGATCCCGGCGGCACGGTGACGATAAAGAGTTGGGCCCGCCCGGAGAGCGGCTTCATCATCCAGGTCATCGACAGCGGCATCGGCATGGCGCTCGACGATATCCCCAAGGCGTTGGAACCCTTCACCCAGGTCGACACCAAGCTCGACCGCAAAAACGAAGGGACGGGGCTGGGCCTGCCGTTGACCAAGTCCCTGATCGAAATGCACAGTGGATCCTTCGACCTGCAGAGCAAGATCGGCATTGGCACCACGGCGACGGTCCGCTTTCCGGCCGAGCGTGTCGGCGTCGCGGTGGCGGAGATGCCGCGCCCGGTCGAGACATTGTCGACGGCCTGAACAGCGTATAACCTTCGGGGCGCGCGTTGAGCCCGCCTGCGCGGCCGACCCTGGCTCCGCCGGAGGCTTTGCCGAGGCGAGAGCCGCTTCGGCGTGGCGAAGGCCCGCCCCTCCTCGGGCTCAAGCCAGGAGCAGAAGGGTGAGCCCGCCCGCCAGCATGGCGACGCCGCCGATGCGCGCCGTCCACTCCCCACGCGGCGCCGCCTTTTCGACCAGCACCAGGATGGTGAGGGCCGCCACCCACAGAAGGTTCATCACGCCGAGGACGAAAAGCAGCCCCATGAGGAACCAGCAGCAGCCGACGCAATAAGCGCCGTGCTCGAGCCCCATGCGGAGCGCCCCGACGCCGCCGTTCCGCCAGCGGGTCATGATGAAGTGCACCGGCGACCGGCAGTTCTTGAGGCAGGCGTGTTTGAGCGGCGTCAACTGGTAGGCGCCGGCGGCGATGAACAGGACGCCGGCGAGAACGGCGCTGGTGCCCGCCAGCATCGGCGAAAGCAACGCGGCGCCGTGCAGGGCCCACTGCACGATGGTGGCGAACAGGCTGAAGGCCGTCCAGGCGCCGGCATAGCCAAGGGCGAAGGCGCCGGTGGAGACGAAGGGATGCCCCGCTTCCCGCTTCTGGCGGTTGACCATGGCGAACAGGAGGATCATCGGCGTGGCGCCGGGCAACATCATCCCGACCATCATCACCGACCACATCAGGACCATCAGGGCGAAGTCGCCCGCCGTCCACGGGGTCGGCCGGGCATTGGCCATGGCGCCGGGCACATCGCCCATGCCGGTGGCCAGCAATATCAGATAGAGCCATGCCAGCACCGTGACCCCGCCGAGCCCGGCGAGCACCACCAGACGGTCCCGCCGCAGCACGGTTTCGAGTATTTGAGCCATGATAGGTGTCTCGACGTCACCCCGGCTCGGGGTCCTCGGCGGGTTCCATCTTTTTCGGCGGCGAGGCCGGTAGATGCTTACCTGACGACCCCGGAATCGGTCAAATGAAGCCGCGAAAGATGGCCGTGGCTGTTGACCAGATCGAGCTTGATCGCCCCGGTGGTCCTGGAGGTGCCGCTGGCGACCTCGGCCACGGTGTACTCGAAGCCGTTGGGCAGGTCGATGCGGGCGCGGTGGGGATTGCCGGTGACCGGATTGCGGATCGGCTCCATCGTTCCCTCGATCATGCCGGGAACGACCAGCCGCGCCGTGCGCTCATCGATATCGATGTCCAACTCGATGGCCATGAACAGCGGATCGTGGACCTTGGTCATGGTGGTGCTGAAGACCTGCAGCATGGTGGCGCCGGGCTCGGTCTCGCGGCCATGGACGATCTCGACCAGCGCATGGCGCTGGTCATCGTCGGCGCGCTCGTCGATGATGGCCTGCATGGTGCCGTTGCCCTCGTGGATGGCGTTGGGCCAGCTCAAGGTGGCCGCCCAGCAAAGGCCGGCGAGCGGGACGTCGCCGAAATGCCCTTCCTCGATACGCATCGCCGTCACCGCGCGGCAGGTCCCGTCGGTGGGCAGGGCGTTGAACTGGCACGGACAGCCGTAATCGCAGTTGCAGTTGACGTACTCCGGTCCCTTCATCGACCATGAAACATTCGCCATCTCTACCTCCCCCGAGAGCCGCTATATCCGCGATGGTAGCGGATCGGTAACGTTCGGTTGGTCTTATCGCCAGACCGGGGCGAAGAACAGTCTTGCCGCCGGTGAACTAAACTTAACATGGTTTATCGAGGACGGGCGAGCGCCATCCCTGCGCGGCGCTCGGGCCGCCGCCCCGGATTCCCCTTGCGAACCTCTCGCCCCTTCTCCTTGAACGGCGCGTCAGAAGGCGTCTGACGGCCAGTCCCCGTCGCCGTCCTCGCCGATAGCCGGGCGATGTCCGCCGTCTTCAAGGCAAATAAAGACATAGAATTAAGGTAAGTATAATTGTTAACTATTTATTAACCATAAATATTAACCTTAAAACTAAATATTTACCTTAATAATTAGTAAAAAATCTCTTGATTTTTACTTAAAATCCCCTGATAATTAGCTTCAATATTTACGAAAATTGCTCTCGATATTTTCGTAATAGTTAACAAGCCGGTCAGGCGCCAGCACGGCGCCGAGCCAGGCGGCCCCAAACGGGTGATGTTCTCCATCCTTGTGGAGGACGCGTTTCGGTCACCGGCGGCGTTATTCGTGAGGGATAGAGGAGGCGTTCGATATGTCGGATATCAGGCGGAAAATCAGCGGTTCGGGATCGATCGGATCCCTGATCCGGGACAGGCGCGGCGCCGTCGCGGTCTATATCGCCATCATCACCCCGGTCATGATCGGCATCGGGGCGCTGACCCTGGACCTCGGGCGTGTCATCACCCTGCACAGCGAGCTGCAATACGCCGCCGACTCGGCGTCGCTCGCCGGGGCGCGCGAACTCGACCGTTTCGACGGCGCCATAAAACGGGCCCGCGCCGCGGCGGCGGGCGCGGTCACCAATATCCAGACCTTCGCCGCCGATGGCGGCGGCAAGGAGGTCGCGATCGTCGTGACGACGGATTGCGCCTTCCCGCCGGTCCCGCCCTGCGTCCGTTTCCTCAAGACCCTGCCGGCCGACGATGACGATCCGATCCTGCCATCGGACGTGACGACGAAGGATGACGAAGCCCGCTTCATGGAAGTCCGTGTCGGCGCCCGGGCGGTGACCAATGCGCTGATCCAGATCGTCACCCTGGGCAGCGGCCCGAGCACCATTTCCACGGTGGCGAGCGCCGTCGCCGGCAACGATCAGGTGATCTGCCGAATCCCGCCGATGTTCATGTGCAATCCGACGGAGCCCGACGGCAATTTGGACCTGGAGCTGGGGGTCGACCTCGCCGTGCTCGCGGGAGTGCAGATGGAAATGTTCCACCAAGGCGGGACCGGACAGTACACGCCGGGCAATTTCGGGCTTCTCTGCCCCACCGGCACCGAAGGCTCGCCCTGCGGCGCCGGTTTCGTCAGGGACGCGCTGGCCTCGACGACGGGCACCTGCGTCAGTCTTAATGTGGCGGAAACCAAGACCGGCGTCACCCTGCAGATGGTCCGCACCGGCATCAACGCCCGGCACGACTTCTACACGCCCCAAGCGAAAACCTCGGACAACATCGCGTGGCGGACTTTGGATGAATTCGTGCCGGCGGCCAACGTCACCCAGGGCGGCAAGCCGCCCAACAACACCCAGGGCAATCAGACCAAATGTGAATATAACGATATCATGGCCGATGTCGTCAACGCCGCCGGGCAGACCGAAGCTGAATGGATCGATGCCGACCCGATCAACAATACCGCCGACAATTTCGTCGCCACGGGCGTCGAGGAGACGGCCACGGGTTTCCCCAGGGACCAGTGCATTAACGCCGACAACTGCGCGACCGACGGCGCCGTCGCCGGCAATCAACGCATCGGCGACGGAAACTGGGATTACATAAATTATTACCGGATCAATCACGGTTGCGATCCCTTCGCCAACCCGACCTGCAAGCCCGCCGACTGGGACGGCGTGACGGGCGCGGCGGGCTGGCCGCCGACGCGCTACGAGACCTACCGCTACGAGATCGAACGGACGCCCGAGGCGATCGTCATGCCCAGCCTCATCCAGAACATCTATCACCCCACCGACGGCAATTTGATCACCAAGACGAAAGAATACGGCAAAGACCAGTGCTTCCAGGGCCCGACGCCGCCGGTGATCCCGGATTACAACTATTTCCCGGACGCGGTCCGCGATCTGACGCTCCTCAAGGATCGCCGGATCATGCCGATCGCCATCGCCAATTGCAACGCGCTCGAATCGCTCGGCAATAAGGTCAGCGGCAAGTTCACTTTCAAGATACCGCAATTCGTCTACGTCTTCATCACCGAGCCGATGAAGACGCCGAGCACGTCCGAGATCCACGCCGAAATCCTCGGCGAGCTGGACGAGGGAGCGATGAGGGACTTGTCCCACGATTTGGTGCAGATCTACCGGCGTTGAATCGGGAGCGTCCCCAAGCCGAGGGGCGGGAGCGAACGTCGCTCCCGCCCCTTGGCACTGGCGATAACAAGGACATTGGGCTAGAGTGGCATGTCCCGATGCATCTGATCGAACGGGGTGCGTGAATGTCTATGTTAAAAAAAGGACGCGTAGGGGTTGCTATCGCTTATTTCATCGGCGCCTGGATGTACGGCCTGCTTTACGTCGTTTCGAACGCGGGCGAATACACCTATATCGGCGGCACCGTCTGGTCGCTCGTGTGGCGCTCTCTCTCCTGGCCCTACTGGGTCGTCCTCGCCGTCATCTGAAGCGGTATTCACCGTTATCTTTTCGCCCAAGCCTTG